>NZ_JBDFXP010000062.1:0-19692 GCF_040911965.1 Phocaeicola sp. RTP21359st1_B8_RTP21360_211022 | reverse complement strand
TCGGAACTTTTTTCAAAAATATCTTTAACGGGTGCAGGGATTATGTTAACATGGTTCCTGACAAAATCACTTTGGCTACAAGCCAATGTTAAATTCAAGACTAATTTTTTAACAAAACTCGGTTTAGGGCACTGAAAAGTGCCCTTTCGAAGGGGTATGCCCTAAATTGAGTGCTTACTTATCGCCAACCGTTATGACGCTTGTCTGGATGATGTGAAAGAGAAAGTGTATACACGGGATATTTTTAGAAAGGATTAAATATTAAATACATAAAATCATGACAAATAAAGATTTAAAAGAAAAATTAGATTCAGCTGAAACTTCATCAGAAAAAAGGGGAATAATAGAATCTATGCGTAATGACATTGTCAATGCGGCAAAAGCACAAATGCGATTTGCGGAACAGTGGATTAACAATGATGCGACATTGACAGATGAGAAGAAACAGGAATTCAAACGGTTGTTGAATATTGAAAGCATAAAATTGGATGTGCAATTTTAAAATCTTATGACCGACACTTCAGCAAACAATAAACGCATAGCCAAGAACACATTACTGCTGTATTTCCGCATGCTTTTCATGATGGCTGTCAGCCTATACACTTCGCGTGTTGTGCTAAATGCTTTAGGTGTGGAAGATTTCGGTATCTATAATGTGGTTGGCGGTGTAGTGGCTATGTTTTCTATGCTATCCGGTTCGTTGTCTGCTGCTATTACCCGATTCATTACTTACGAATTAGGAAAAGGCAATCAGGAGAATCTGAAAAAAATATTCTCCTCATCTGTTACTATTCAAATAGGGCTAGCCATATTAATTATTGTAGTGGCTGAAGCAATAGGCGTATGGTTCTTGAACATGAAGATGAATATTCCTGATGTAAGAATAACAGCAGCCAACTGGGTATTTCAATTTTCAATATTGACGTTCGCAGTCAATCTGATTAGCGTTCCATATAATGCAAGCATCATTGCCCATGAACGAATGTCTGCTTTTGCTTATATCAGTATATTGGAAGCCATAGGAAAACTGGCGATTGTTTTCCTGATTGTAATTTCACCTATGGACAAGCTGATATTCTATGCTATTTTGATGTGTGCGGTTGCATTGATAGTCCGCCTGGCATACGGGGTTTATTGCAAGAGACACTTTGAAGAATGCACGTATCATTTCATATTCGACAGGGATTTGTTGAAACATATGTTCGGCTTTGCCGGATGGAACTTTATTGGTGCAACTTCTGCTGTGTTACGAGATCAAGGCGGAAATGTGGTCATCAACCTCTTTTGCGGTCCGGCTGCCAATGCGGCACGTGGAATTGCGTTTCAGGTAAACAATGCTATCAGCGGTTTTGTTACCAATTTCATGACGGCGCTAAACCCGCAAATTACCAAATCGTATGCGGCAGGTGACCGTAAATACATGATGACTCTAATCTTTCAGGGAGCAAGGCTTTCGTTTTATATGCTTTTGCTGCTCTCCCTTCCGGTTTTGATTAACACACATTATATATTAGGGCTTTGGCTGAAAATTGTGCCCGACCATGCCGTATTGTTCGTGCAACTGGTCTTGGTGTTTGCCATGAGTGAATCCATCTCCAACCCGTTGATAACTGCCATGCTTGCTACGGGACGTATACGGAACTACCAGCTTGTGGTAGGTGGGTTGCAGATGATTAACCTGCCTGTTTCCTACATCCTGTTGCGTATAGAGATGTTCCCGGAAGTGGTACTTGTGGTAGCTATAGTTATTTCCCAATGTTGTCTTGCGGCACGCCTGTTGATGTTACGGGAAATGATTGGCCTTTCCGTCAGGAAATATATGAAGAAAGTCTATGTAAATGTATTGGTTGTGACAGTCATTGCCGCTGTTCTTCCATTCTTAATGACGAATGTTTTTATGGAATCTTTCCTGAATTTTATATTGTCAAGTCTTGTCTCCTTCATTTGTACGGGAATTACTATCTATTATATAGGTTGCAACAAGATTGAACGGAAGTTTATTACAGATAAATTGCATATAATAATTCATAAAATTAGATGAAACGGTTGTATAATATAGACTCTTTGAAATTCTTGTGTGCCGTCTTGGTTATATTTCTTCATGTACGTACTCCCTATCAAGAATACATATTACCTCTTACGCGATGTGCCGTTCCATGTTTTTTCATGATTTCAGGTTATCTGATTTTTACAAATGACAAACTGAAATTGGAAGGGCATTTAAGGCGAGGCATCAAGAAAATGGTTCAGATATTAATATGGAGTACGTTGCTGTTTGCCGCTGTGAAATTCCTTTTTGCGTTCAAGAATAATGATTTTAGCTTCTTGAATCTGGAATCTTTAGGTAAATTCATTTTACTGAATGAAAATCCTTTTGGCTTCCATCTCTGGTATATAGGTGCATACCTATATGTTCTGATTATAATCCTCTTTTTAGAGCGACGTAATAAGCTTGGCTATATTTATTGGGCAATCCCTGTTCTTTTGTTATTGGATTTGTGCTTTGGCAAATACAGCTTGGTCTTATGGCATAAAGAGTTCCCTTTTATATGGGTGCGTAATTTCGCATGTGTAGGGCTTCCTTATTTTACGATAGGGATGCTGCTGAAACAACAGAAAGAACGCATATTGAATTTTAGCCATTTACAATTATTAGCATTAGGGGGGGGGGATTTTATCTTCATTAACTTCTCTGTTAGAAAACAGGTTGCTTACGGAACTTAACATGAATTCAACCAGAGACCATTACATCAGTTCTACTTTCTTGGCGGTTTCATTATTCACGTTGTTTTTGTCTTTAAAACAATCAAAAGCCAATGCCTTTTCTTCATTAGGCGAAAAAGATTCTTTATACATATATATATTTCATCCGTTGTTCATAACATTTTTTTCTGTAGTAAACAAATTTTTGTCCAATATATGGCAAGACATTTATCTGTATTATTCACCATTCATAATCTTGATGGTAACTATTCTTTTTAACAGAACATTAAAAACTTTACATATAATCAAATGATTCAGATTACAGACAAATCACAGTGTTGTGGCTGTACGGCTTGTGCCAGCATCTGTGCGCATGATGCCATTACGATGCAGCCAGATGCATTAGGCTTTCTTTATCCGGTAGTGGATAAAGATAAATGTGTGGATTGCGGGCTGTGTGAGAAGGTTTGCGCTTTCAATGACCATTATGACACGAGCCTCAACCTGCCCCAACCGGATGCATACGCCGCACGGCATAAGGATATAACGAAATTAAGATATAGTCGTAGTGGAGCTGCATTTGTGGCATTTTCTGATTACATACTAGGTAAAGGAGGTGTCATCTATGGAGCTGGTTATAAAGGTCATTTTGTTGTTGTTCATAAACGAGCTACCACCAGAGAAGAAAGAGATGCATTCAGAGGTAGTAAATATGTACAGAGCGATATGACAGGAGTCTTCCGAAATGTAAAGAACGATTTAAAGGCTGGAAAGTTAGTTCTTTTTTCAGGTACTCCATGCCAAACAGCAGGTTTGAAAAGTTACATAGGTAATCAGCTATCTCAGAATCTGATTTTGATAGATATAATTTGTCATTCCGTACCTGCTCCGCAAATATGGAAGGATTATCTTGCTTATGTAGAAAGAAAATGCAAATCAAGAGTGGTCAGCCTTGAGTTTAGAGACAAATCTATTGGTTGGTATCAAACTCATCTTGAAAGTTTCAAGCTCGCAAATGGGAAAACTTACAAGGATTATAAATTGCGTGTTTTTTTTTATTTGGGTTTAGGCACAAGACCTTCATGCGAATGTTGTAAGTTTTGCAATCTTAGTCGCCCCTCTGATATAACAATAGGAGATTTTTGGGGATATGAGAGAACTGTTCCTGAAATGAATAAAGACAATAAGGGAATTTCTCTTGTGTTATGCAACACCCCCAAAGGACGAGAAATATTGCGAGAAGCCTCTGTTGACTTGGTTTTCAAGAAAGTCCCATTAGAAAAAGCCCTGCAACTTAATCTCCAACACCCATCTGAGGGGAATCCAAGAAAGAATGAATTCGCGTTTGATTATGAGCATAAAGGGTTTAATTATGTGGTCAGAAAGTATGGGAATGGAGGCATCATAAACAAAACACGTGAATTTTGCAGAAAAGTATTACGGGAAATAGTCCGATTATGAAAATAGGAATTCTTACATTTCACAGAGCACATAATTATGGGGCTGTTTTACAAGCCTATGCTTTGGTTACATACCTTAAAAACATTGGGCATGATGCTGAAATAGTAGATTATCGTCCCGAATCCATAGAGTTTGCTCATGGCATGATACCTTATGCAAGAATAAAGAAAATGTCTCCTTTGGGGAAAATAAAGTTTTTAGTGAAAATATTTCCGTTCTTGCTCTTCAGAAAGAAACGTGCAAATATCTTTTATAGATTTATTGAAGAATTGCCAACCTCTTCTAAGATATATACTTGGAGGGACAAACACATTGAAGGGTATGATTATTTAATATGTGGAAGTGACCAAATTTGGAATCCTAAAATAACAAATGGCTTAGACCCTTTTTATACGGCAGAAATTCAGACGGATGCTAAATATATTTCCTATGCTGTCAGTTCTGAAATTAAGCCTAATCAGCAAGGATTAGAAGCATATAAAGGTGTGTTGCAACGTTTCTCGAAGATATCGGTGCGTGAATCTTTGTTTAAAGAACAATTACAGACATTGACAAATAAAAAAATAATTCAAGTACTTGATCCAGTGTTTCTTTTATCAGTAGAAGATTGGTTACGTTTTAGTAAAAAACCTTTTAAAGAAGAAAACTATATATTGGTATATCAGGTGAAAAGAGATAGAAATGTATTGAGATATGCACAACAGTTAAGTATATCCAATGATTGTAAGATCATGGAGATTACAGCTGAAGCTGATTTTTTCCCACGAAAAAAGAGATATTCAATGCTTTCCCCTCAACAATTTGTTGGTGCTTTTGCAAATGCAAAATTCGTAGTAACCACATCGTTTCATGGAACAGCCTTTGCCGTGTTATTTCACAAACCGGTAAAAACAGTGTTGTTTAATACGGCTGGCGATTATCGGGCTATAGATTTGTTGAATACCATAGGTCTGAAACAAAGTACGATAACTCTGCAAAGCCAAGGGGATATAGATATGCCCATATTGGAAAAAGCTTGGAATTTGTCTAATATGATTGTTAAATCAAAAGATTTTTTGTCTTTCAATGACTGACTTGATATTTAAAAAAAATAATTATCCTTTCATCGTTATATTAGCAATTTTCCTTTGGTTATGCGATGGATTGTTTGGCTTACTTCCTCTTTCAAGAGTGATGTTTATTGTATATGTTGGTGTTTGGTTTTTTCTGCGCAATAAAGATACAACATTCTCACGCCCCGTATCCATATTAATGATTAGCATGATATTAAGCATGTTTTCATGTTTGCTATTTCATGGACAATCATTGTTTAATTCGTTGCCAGGTTATGTCACTTATGGTGCAATTGTAATTTATTTTGTGTTGTTTAAAATAAGATTATCTCCCAATGTCGTTGAAAGACTGATTTTTTGGATGTTCATTATTTTTTGTGTTTGCTATATTTACCAAGTTATTGTCTTCCCTAAACCTGTATTTATATTATCGGGAGATAATTTTAATGAAGGATTGGATATTCTACTGCGACGTATTCGTATGCCTGGAATGAGCCTTGTTGGTATAGGTTTGTTTTATTCTTTGAATAAACTTCTTTTAGGAAATTATAAATATCTCGCATTTGTAGTCTTAGCAGCTGTGGTAATGATGTTGTTTGGTTTCCGAACACTACTTTTTTTCTCTATTCTATTTTCAATATGGATGATTGTTAAAATTAACGGATTTTCTTATAGGCTAATTGTAGGAATAATCGTCCTTCTCATCATTATATGGGGATTCTCGTTAACGACCTTTGGACAAGAAACTTTCGCAGCTATGCTGGAAAGACAAGAGAACGATCAAAATTTCGGGAATAAAGATTATATTCGATATACAACATTGTTTTATTATTATAGTCAACACTTCTCGAACTTTATCGAATTTCTCTTGGGATCAGGTATTCCTAATAGGCTTATAATCAGTAATTATGGTAGATATTATGACAATCTTGAATCATTTGGCATTCATTATTATGATTGGGGTATTCTTGGAATGAGCTGGATGATGGGACTTATGAGCTTGATAGCAATGGTATGGTATTCAGTAAAAGCATTCTTTACAAAAGTACCTCGCAACAAATTATATTTGACTCTATGGTTTGGCTATCTATTGGCTTGCGGTTTTACATCTGCTGAGTTTGTTCGTCAAGGTTGTTTCTTGATACAAGGCATGGTTCTATATTTAATACACGTGTATTCAGATGAAAAAAATAATAGTAGTAAATAATGGCACTTTACCTCTTCCTGCAGTACGTGGTGGAGCCGTAGAAACTTTAATAGAACTCTTAATCAAAGAAAATGAAAAAAGAAAAAAGTTCTTATTTGAAGTTTATTCAATATACGATGAGAAAGCATTGGAGGCAGCAAAACTATATTCTTATACATCTTTTTGTTTTGTAAAAACACATGACCATAGGGGGGCGATAAATCATTTTGTTACAAGATTAGTTAATTATGTATCTTTAAGGGCAAAAGGTTTTTATCATCCTTTTTTACTGCATAGGCAAATCGCTAAAAATGTAAATAAGAACAAAGGTGATTATGCTGCAATTATATTGGAAGGAACTTCGTATAGTGCACATTATCTAAAGAAGAAGACCGGATTGCCTATAATTCAGCGAGTACATAATATTCCTCCGAGAACTGCTGTACGTTTTACTATTCAAAGTGCCAAATCTACCTATTTGTATATGGGAATATCCAAATTTATATGTCAAAATCTACAGCAATTCGAAGGAAAATATTGTAAAAATATTGAATTACTTTATAATTCTATCGATTTTTCTCTGTTTCAGCAATTTATGCCTGATGAGGAAAAATCTTGTTTACGTAAAATGTTAGGATTCGATGATAAAGATTTTATCATTATGTTTTCTGGCAGATTACGTGAATTTAAAGGTGTCAAACAATTGCTGGAGGCTATGCTCTTATTATCGGATATCTGTGATTTAAAGTTGCTTGTTGTAGGTAGTTACTTTTTTTCTTCATCAATCCAGTCTTCTTTTGAGAAGTCATTGTTGCCACTAATCAAACAATTGGGTAATAGGGTGAAATTTACAGGCTTTGTGGAGTATAAGGATATGTATAAATATTATAATATTGCAAATCTTTGTGCATTTCCCTCAATATGGGAAGAGCCTTTTGCATTGACTTGTTTGGAGGCTTTGGTTTGTGGGAAACCTGTCGTTATTACAAAATCTGGAGGTATGGTTGAAGTTGTAAATGAAAAATGTGCAGTTGTTCTTCCTAACAATAGTAATTTGGCTGAAAATTTGGCTGCTTCAATTAAAGAGTTAAAAGGGAATCTTATAAAATTGTCGGAAATGGCTGTTGCTGCAAAGACAAGAGCACGTCTTTTCGCTCCAGAAATACAATATGACCGATTTTCTTCACTTATAGAAAAATATATTCATTATGAATAATATCATCATTACATTTGCCAATGCCATTGATCCTACTTCCGGGGGAGTAGAAAGGGTGTATCATAATCTAACCCCTTATTTTACTTCTCATGGATACAATGTATATGCGGTGTATAGAATATCGTCATCATATGATGAAAATTCTGTATACACCAAGGCATTTCATGTGGATGCGCCAATAAGTAGTCCGCAATATATTGAGACTTTGGATAAAATAATGAAGGAAAATAAAATAAACATTGTTATATATCCATTTGTTGACTATGAATTATATAGATATTTTTCTCATCTAAAAGATATAAAGGTTTTTTTTCATGTGCATAACGTTCCATCAAAACTTTTTAGGAAAAGTGTTTCAATCATTCCTAAATGCTTGAAAGGAACATGGATAGACAAAATTACTGGTAATATACGTAAATGTGTACGATTTAATGCTTCTTTCAAAAGGCTTAATAGAAATGGAATGAAAATAATAATCTTATCGGAAAGTTTTAGAACAGACCTTTTGAATATATATAAGTTTAAGTCAGAAAACGTAATAGCATTGCCAAATCCTTTAGTAATCGATAACAAATACTCATTACGTTCAACAGAGAAAGAAAAAATTATCCTATATGTTGGAAGAATCAATTCCAGTCAAAAAAGGTTTCAATCACTCTTGAATATTTGGAAAATATTGCAGGACAAGCTCGTCCAATATAAACTTGAAATAGTTGGTGGTGGTACAGAGCAGGTCTTTTTTGAGAAAATGGCTCATAGTATGTGCCTGAAACGTATTACATTTCATGGGTTTACAAATCCAACAGAATACTATAAAAGAGCCCCAATTCTTTGTATGACAAGCAACTATGAAGGTTTCCCCATGGTCTTAGTGGAAGCAATGCAATACGGTTGTGTGCCATTTGCTTTTGACTCATTTCCCTCTTTATATGATATAATAAATGATGGTATCAATGGGGTCATTGTTCCCGCTTTCGATGAAGATAGTTATGCAAAAAAAGTCATGTCATACTTGTCTCAACCTATAGAGAAAATGTCAATAATATCAGCAAATGCAATTAGAAAAAGCCAAACATTTGACATAAATGCCATAGGAGGCAGATGGATTGAACTTTTTGAAAAACCATGATAATAACATCAAGTTTTCAACCATTCCGACACAAATTTCTACAACTTAAATCATATGAACATTAATAGCTGTTTATCACCATTTAAGCAAATATTCACGCGATTTATATTAAATTATTTAATTTCTTATTTTCCTTTTTTCTTTATAAGAAAAGTATATATGAAACTATTAGGTGTGAAAATAGGGAAAAGAGCGATTATTGATATGGGATACTATATCTTGGGTTCTACAAGATTAATAATAGGTGAGAAATGCCATATTAACAGGCAATGTATGCTTGACGCACGTGGTGGCATCACAATTGGAAATAATGTTTCTATATCACATTGTGTAAAAATAGTATCTGGAAGCCATAACTACAACTCAAGGCATTTCGACTATGAAGCCGCAGAAATATTCATTGAAGATAATGTTTGGATTGGAATAAACGCAATTATCTTGAAAGGTGTACGTATCGGAGAAGGTGCTGTAATTGCTGCCGGAGCCATTGTAACAAAGGACTGTGAGCCTTATGGTGTGTATGCCGGCATACCTGCAAAGAAAGTAGGCGTACGTCAGCAAAACCTCGATTATGATTGTACTGGATTCGCATATTTTCATAATATACGGAAACCATATTTTAGTTAAAGTATACATTTTACAATGTCATTAATTTGTTTATAGGTATCATTATTAGAAAATGAACCTATTACAATTATATTGTCAAGATATGATTTCTGTCAAGACTAGTTAATATTAAAGTTGTAATTAAAAAGATAGTAAAAATGAATGAATTGGAAGTAAAAGACTTAGAGGTGGCTCTTCCTGGCGTGACAGTCCTCTCGTATGATTTGGATACAACAGAAACTCCAGATATTAATGATTTTATTAGGCAGATCTTATTGGATGATGGATGGCAAGATGAGATTGGAAATATCATCGTGAGACAATTGGGTATTCAAGATGTATTGACAAAAGGCAAACTCCCGCTCTCCACTTTGTGGAAAGGGGAGTGTACTCCTGCACAGGCCGTCAATGAGTTTGAGTTGGCGTTGCTGGCTTATAATACAAGCCATAAAGGTCCTTGTGCTTATGGAAAAGCCGTGGCTTTTTGTGGAAACAAATATGTTGCTATAGACAAGAGAAAATGATGAAAAAGAAAATAAGTTGGATTACTCCAGATTATTATATCGATGTAGACTTGCCGATTGTTGACAGGTTAAGCCAAATTTTCACTATAAAGTGGATGATAGTAATTAGCCGTAATGCTTCTATTATCGATAATAAGAAATTTGTGGAGCATAGATTGACACATAAGTCCAATCTTCTTATATCATTTACAAAACTGGAATGTCGATCTGTTTCCCCAAAAATATGGAAAAGTTATTATAGAATTGTAGAAGAAGCCAAGACTTTTAATCCAGATATTTACTATATAAGTTTGTATGGTATGCCTCACGCCCTTTTATTCTATAAATTCTTTTTACCGAAAGATAAATGTGTAGCTGCTTGCCATAATGTGACGACTCCCCAAGGAGCTAAATGGGAGAAAATAGCTAAGATATATACATCTTGTTGGCTCACCTATTTCAAAAACATACAGGTTTTTTCAAAAGGGCAATATAACAAATTGGTTTCCCTCTATAGTGGGAAAAATGTATTAATGGCTCCATTGGCCTTGAAAGACTATGGAGAGCCAAAAGAAATGCCGGACAAATTGCACACTTATCCTATACGCTTTTTATTTTTTGGAAATATCCTTGAATATAAAAGGGTGGATTTGCTGATAGAGGCAGCAAATAAATTGGTGCGGAAAGGATATTCAAATTTTAAAGTGAGAATTGCCGGTGCTTGCCAAGAGTGGGAAAAATATCAGGATTTGATAGAACATCCCGAATATTTTGAATTATATATCAGACGTATTCCGAATGAAGATGTCGCAGACTTGTTTGCAGACAGCCATTATTTTGTTATGCCTTATCAAGACATTGCACAAAGCGGTGCCATCACAGTTGCTTTCAGGTATAATTTGCCTACAATCACTTCTAATATTGAGCAGTTTAAAGAATTTGTAACGGACAACGAAACTGGACTTACATTTGAAAGTAAAAACTCGGATGCATTAGCCACGGTCATGCAATATGCAATAGATCATCATGTAAATATTTATCGCAGTTTGTGTGATAAACAAAAAGAGTTTGTGCATAGAGAATTTTCTATAGAATCTATCGTCAAAAAATACGTTGATTATTTTAATAGATTATGAGTTGGCCTGTTTTAGCAAATGAAAGGAATTGTACGGCATGTTGTGCATGTGTTGCAACTTGTAAAAAAAAAGCTTTAAAAAAGATATTGCAAAATGACGGTCACTATTATATAGCCATAGACCCAAATAGATGTGTTCAATGTGGAGCTTGTGAAAAAGTCTGCCCCATTATAAACGGGAAAGACTATGGAAACAATGATTTTTTAGCCACAGTTCCATATAAAGGTTGGAGTAATTTAGCGAGCTATAGAACGAATGGAACTTCTGGTGGTATTTTCGGAGCGGTTGCCTATGATTTCGTCAAGAGTGGCGGAATTGTTATAGGAGCTGCATTACTACAAAATGAGTGCAAACACATTGTTGTTGAAAGGATTGAGGATATATCTAGATTGCAAGGTTCAAAATATATGTATAGTGACCAAAGTGGAATTTATGATGTTATTAAAGAAAAGCTAAAGGAAGGGAAACGGGTTTTATATTCTGGTCTACCATGTAATGTAGCTGGAATCTTGTCGTTCTTTTCCAATCATCCGAAAAAAGATAATTTATATACTATAGATTTAGTTTGTGGTGGAATCCCATCCACCTTGTTGCAAAATTGTTTCTTTAAAATTTACCCCAATAGCCAGATTTTATCATTTCGGGAAAAACAGCAATACAGTTTAACTTATTTGCATAATGAGGAGAAGGAATGTGCTGGTTATAGGAATCCGCTAATATCTGGGTTCTTATCCGGTTTAACTAACCGCTATTCCTGTTATCATTGTAAGTTTGCTTATTTGCATAGAAATAGCGATTTGACTTTAGGCGATTATTGGCAAAAGGACGTAGAAAATCAGCAACCTGCTTCACTTATTTTAGTTCATTCCAATAAAGGGAAAGAATTGGTAGCAAGTGAGAATATACATATAGAAAAAGCTGAATGGAAAGATTTCTTGCCTTATAACCCGAAAATTGCAGTTTGTGACATTGAATGGGATAAAAGATGGGAGCGAAAGAACTTATCATACATATATCATAAAGTCCCAACTTACATATTCAATGTCATATATGCATCTATGTTCAAAAAATATGATGCTTTTGCCATTGTGTATTTAGTATATAAAAAGATGCGTTATTTCCTTGAAAAACGAAGAAGGCATTTATTTGTCATGGATATTTTAAAAAATATATACCAACATAGGAATCAATGAAAATTCTCGTCATTACTTTCTCCCGTGGCTTGAATCCGGGAACTTTTATGCAGGCATATGGGGTGAGAACCGGGCTTTTGAAAATCTTTCCCAATGCAGAAATCAACTACCTTAGTTTCCCCGACTTCAAATGGGACAAGGGGAAGCGTGGAAAGAAAGATTTTATTGGGCACGTTCTGCTTCAAAAGGCATTTGCGGCTTACCGCTTGTTGAAATACAGAAAACTGGAGCAACAAGTATTTTCCTATACGCCTACGATAGACTTATTTGATTATGACATAGACAAAGCAAAATCTATCTTGCGGAAATATGATTTGGTTGTAGTAGGAAGTGATACTATTTTGGAAAAGGTAACAGGTGGTAGCCAACAATTGGGCTTAAACTGGGGTTCCAGTGAATTGTGTAATGCCCCACATGTCTTTTTCGCAGCCAGTGCGTCACCTGCCAACTTCGCTAACGACAAATCTCTGTTGGAAAGATTGAAACTTATAGCCGATAAGTTTATTTATATCGGATTGCGTGATGGGTTGACAGTAGACTTGTTTACGAATAAAATGAGAGTGAATACCCCTGTATATAAACAACCTGATCCTTCTTATTATTTGGACATCAATGAATTTCAATTACCCGAATTTTATGTCCGCAAGCTGAAAGGAAAGAAAATAGCCTTTTATAATTTCAGTCCCAATTTCCCTTACCGTAAAGAACTGGCTGATTTAATAAGAAGAAAAGGTTATACAGTTGCATCGTCTGTTTACAATCCATATGCCGATATTCGAATAGACACAATTGGGCCGAAAGAATGGGCGGGTATATTCAGGTATTGCGACATCATCATAACGGAACGTTTTCATGACTCTTTGTTTGCATTGCGTAATTGTAAACCTGTAATCGCTATTGATTGGGAGAAAGACCGATTCTCGTCTACAGGAGATTCTAAGACATATAGAATTTTGAAAGATTATAATCAGCAGAACTATCATTTTATCTTGGAGGATAAGAATCAACTCGCTTCTATTATAGATAAAATACCTCAACTAATGTCGGATTTTGATACGGCACGTATTATTCGGAAAAATGAAGAATATGTAACACTGGCGATGAACCTATTAAAGGTCATCAAACAGAATTATGATGAGTTTTTGAGACTGCATTAATATTTCATTTTTGAATATTATGAATATCTATTTTTTTATCCAAGACATATCCTTAACAGGCGGAACAGAAAGGGTGACTGTCAATTTATCCAATTTGTTTGTCTGTAAGGGACATAAAGTAACTATTATTTCTTTCAACAGAGGGAAAGAAAAGGTTACTTACCAGCCTGTGACAGAAGTCGGAATCGTTTATTTATCGAATGAACCCTATCCTATAGATAGCGGATATATAGCTCGATTACGTTCTTTTTATCATAGCATAAAGGCATTAAAACATTTTTTTAGGTCACAAATAAACAAGAATGAAGAGAATGTCTTTATCAGCCAGAATTTTTTTGCCAATACTTTGTTATGGTTGGCAGGAGAATCTAAAGATGTATTAGGATGTGAACATTTCAAGTATGACTTGTATCCGAAACCAGTCAGGGCTTTAAGATGCTTTGTTTATTCTTTCTTTAAAAAGATAATCGTATTGACAGATAAAGACCAGACGAAATTCTGCAAACATCTTTCGCAAAATAAGGTAGTTACTATCCCTAATATGGCAATCGCTAAAGAAGATTTTAAACTGGATTTAACTAGTAAAACCATCATTGCTGTAGGACGTCTGCATCCTCAAAAAGGATTTGATATGCTGATATCTGCAGCAAAAGACGTGTTTGATAAGTATCCGGATTGGCATTTGAACATATTCGGAGAAGGAGAATTGAAAGATGCATTACAGTCGCAGATTCAAACTCTCGGCCTGCAAAGGAACATATTTTTAAAGGGATATACGGATAATATAAATGGGGAGTTTGCAAAGAGTGCCTTTTTTGTATTATCGTCCAGATATGAAGGTTTCCCCATGGTATTAGTGGAAGCGATGAGTTTGGGAATGCCTTCTGTAGCATTCGATTGTCCAGAAGGTCCCGCACAATTGTTGGCAGAAGGAGGCGGCATTTTAGTTGAAAAAGAAAATATTTCCAAATTGTCTGAAGCCATGGTTTATATGATAGAACATCCTGATTTCAGACAAAAGTGCTCTAAACATAGAGAGTTCATAAAAGAGCATTTATCTCCGAAAGTTATCTATGAAAAATGGAGATATGTTTTTGAATCTAAATGAAAAATGCTATGAATAATGATAGTCAAGTTATTGTATCTAAAAAAGAACGTTTACATTGGTTGGATTATTCCAAAACCATAGGGATGTACTTAGTCGTATTAGGGCATGTTAAAGACAACACGCTGTTATTAAAGGGAATTATTTACTCATTCCACATGCCTCTTTTCTTCTTCCTATCAGGCTTTTTACATAAATTAAGAATTGGGGGGGGTAAGTTTTGTGTTTCACTTGTAAAACAATTAGTGATTCCATTCTTCATCTTCAATGGGTTGACTTTGCTGACGAAAATTAAGGATATACAGACAAATGGATTGATAGTAACGGTATATGACTTTTTAAAAGATTTTTTCGAAAGCACATTCTTAGGGGACTTTCCTGTTGGTCCGACTTGGTTTATCTTAAGCCTGATATGGATGAAAATCATTATGTTCTTACTCTTGAAAATCAGAGAAGATTTCTTGTCTTTACTTATTATAGAAATAATATGGATTACAGCACTGACATTGTATTACACATTGGACTTTCCGCAAATACCTAATTATTTTCATTTGGGCAGTTCGTTGCTTGGTTTTCCTTTTTACCTTGCTGGATTTCTGCTAAAATTAAAGTACAAAGAGACAGTAGCTTGGATAAAACGCAAACGTTGGACAATCGGTCTGATCTTTGTATTTTATATAATCGGTTTTCTTTTCAATGGCTTTGCTTCATTAGAAGGCTGTAAAGTAGGGAATTATATTCTATTAATGTATCTCACCGGACTGTGTGGAACTCTATTGACAATCGTCTCAACCCATTTATTGAAACGTCCGAACAAGTGGGTTTATGTGCTTAGTTGCGGTATGATTGTTATATTGTGTACACACGGTTTCATACTGAATATGACTATTAATAAGTTCCCGATTTTTGAACTTTATTCTTGGGCTTGGTACATTTATGCCGTTATAAGTTGTATCATAATTATGATAATAGAAATTCCTATCATTCTATTTTGTTCACGCTATTTTAAGTGGGCAATGGGTGGAAGGAAGATATTTTAATTGAAAGTATTCATCATGCGAATCAATTATCTAAACAGTTTACGTTTATTGGCAACTCTAAGTGTTGTCTTTTTACATACCAGTGCCAGATTACTTGATGCGAGAGAAATCACAAATCTTGATACTCAATTTGGGTTATCATGTTATAAATATACCATGCAATTCGGTGT
Organism: Phocaeicola sp. RTP21359st1_B8_RTP21360_211022; assembly: GCF_040911965.1. Taxonomy (NCBI): domain Bacteria; kingdom Pseudomonadati; phylum Bacteroidota; class Bacteroidia; order Bacteroidales; family Bacteroidaceae; genus Phocaeicola; species Phocaeicola sp. RTP21359st1_B8_RTP21360_211022. The sequence goes on along the minus strand of NZ_JBDFXP010000062.1, from coordinate 4,035 downwards.
CCCTGTCTTTATCATGATTTCGGGCGCCTTATTCTTAAACCCATCTAAAGAAGTTGGTTTTGGCTTGTTTGGGCGTAAATATGTGAAAAGAATCGTTTCGGCATTGGTAATATTTGGCTTGCCTATGTGCCTAATTGAAACATATTTTAGCAAACAGGGAGGGGGGGGGGGAAATTAATAGTATTATACATTTCGCAACAGGACATTCGTGGGCACACATGTGGTATCTGTATATGTTAATAGGGCTTTATCTGATTACACCTGTTATCAAGCCGTTTGTAGTGAAAGCTTCGAATAAGGATTGGCTGGCTGCTTTAGGACTGTTTGTTTGTCCTGTCATCATTATTCCCGACTTTGAATGCCGCGGGAGTTGGATTGACAGGGTATATGATTTTTTCCACTCCTTATTTGTTTATCTATTTGTTGGGATATTGGTTGTGTTGGAAAATTCCACAAAAGATTTATGGGAACAAAATGCTTCTGATTGTAATCATTATCCTATGTATTGGGATTATTATCACGAAATGTTATTATAGACTTGACGTTTACGGTTACGCTACTCCTGTCGTAATCTGTTTGGCTTCAGCCTTGTTCCTTTTATTTAAGTCATTGAATATGAATTGGAACATAGCTAACAAACTGGCACCCTATTGTCTTGGCATTTATCTGATGCATCCTGTATTCATCAATTTCGTTTATAAGTTTTGTCTTCATCAGCGGATAAAGACAAAAAACAAGAGCCATTATTATACAGAAGAAATAGAGGACGCCATGTGGCATCCATTAATTCCATACACTTTCTAATTAGAAATAACTGATTTCTAAAACTATATTTTCCAACTTTTTTATGAACATCAAGATTTTGGTGGCGGCTCACAAGCAGTGTGAGATGCCTAAGAGTGACGTGTACCTGCCCGTACAGGTAGGAAAGGCTCTGCATCCCGATTTGGATTTAGGCTATCAGCCTGATAATGAAGGAGAGAATATCTCGGAGAAGAATCCTTATTACAGTGAATTGACTGCTATCTATTGGGCTTGGAAGAATCTGAAAGCCGATTATATCGGGTTGGTGCATTACCGCAGATACCTCGGAATGAAACACGGAAAAGATAAGTGGCAATGTCTGCTGACAAAGGAGGAAGCCCAAGCGCTATGCAAAGAACATGACATCATATTGCCACAGAAGCGGAGATACTATATAGAGTCGCTATGGTCGCATTACGAGCACACACATGATATTTCACATTTGGAAAAGACAAAAGCGATTATCGCAAAAGACTATCCGGAATACCTGCCTGCTTTCAACGAAGTGATGAAAAGAACTTGGGGACACATGTTCAACATGTTCATCATGAAAAAGAGTTATGCGGATGAGTATTGCGCTTGGCTGTTTGACATTCTATTTAAAGTAGAAAAACAGATAGATTTCTCCTCCTTGCCTGCCTTTGACGCCCGTCTGTTTGGCAGAATCAGTGAACTACTGCTTGATGTATGGATAGAGACCAATGGGTATTCACATAAGGAGATAAAGATGATACAGATGGGAAACGAGAACTGGCCCCAAAAGATTAAATATTTTTTAGCAGCTAAATTCTTTGGCAAGAAGTATACGCAGAGTCGATAAACCTATAAAATAAAAAAACACATTAAATTTAAGTATTATTCATGCAACATTACGATTACCTAATAGTAGGCGCAGGCCTGTTCGGCTCTGTCTTTGCCTACAAAACCAAGGAACAGGGCAAAAAATGTCTGGTGGTTGACCGCCGTCCACACTTGGGTGGGAATCTTTATTGTGAAGATGTGGAAGGCATCCATGTGCATAAGTACGGGGCGCACATCTTCCATACATCTGATAAGAAGGTGTGGGACTTTGTCAACTCGATTGTGGAGTTCAACCGCTACACCAACTCACCCGTGGCAAACAACAAGGGCAAGCTCTACAACCTGCCGTTCAACATGAACACGTTCTACCAGATGTGGGGCGTGACCACCCCTGCCGAAGCCAAGGCGAAGATAGAAGAGCAGAAGGCAGAAGCCATTGCGCGTATGAAAGCGGACGGTGTAAGCGAGCCACGCAACTTGGAAGAACAGGCGCAAACGCTTATCGGCAAGGACATTTACGAGAAACTGATAAAAGGTTATACCGAGAAGCAATGGGGACGGAAATGTACGGAGCTTCCGGCTTTCATCATCAAGAGGTTGCCCGTGCGTCTGGTTTTCGACAATAACTATTTTAATGACAAATACCAGGGGATTCCCATCGGCGGATATAATGTGTTGATAGAGCGTCTGCTGGACGGAGCAGATACACGGTTGGGCTGTGATTTTTTTGCTCATCGTGAAGAATTGGAAGCTCTGGCGGATAAGGTGGTGTTTACCGGAGCCATTGATGAATATTACGGTTATCGGTTCGGCAAACTGGAATACCGCACGGTGCGGTTTGAGATGGAAACATTGGATACTCCGAACTACCAGGGTAATGCGGTGGTGAACTATACGGAACGGGAAGTGCCTTACACACGGGTCATCGAGCACAAGCATTTTGAGATGTTCGGCACGGATGTGGACAATTGCCCTAAGACGGTCATATCACGTGAATACAGTTCGGAATGGACGGAAGGCAGCGAGCCTTATTATCCGGTGAATAACGAAAAGAACAATGCGCTTTATCTGAAATACAAAGAGCTAGCGGATAAGGAAACGAACGTTATCTTCGGTGGAAGGCTTGCGGAGTATAAGTATTATGACATGCACCACATCGTAGAAAAAGTATTGAATCTGTTTTAATTTGTAAAAACGCAATTCTGAAAAGTCAATAATGCATGAAAAAGATCAAAAATCTGAAGACTTTCCATGAAATATTTTTATTCTTTTATTATATTGTGCTGTTTGGTGACCAATATGTTGGGTCAGCATACCTACGGCACATCAGGGCTGCTTTATTCTCCTACAGCCGAAATGCAGAAAGACAAGACTGTCATGATTGGTGGCAGCATGATAGACCACAATATTTATCGTGATGCCTATTGGAATGCCCATGATGAGTATAAACCTTATACTTATAACTACTATCTGAACATTACGCTGTTTCCATGGTTGGAAATAGCTTATACCTGTACGCTGGTAAAAGGCATTCATGGCAGCAATTACTGGCCGCAGCAGACTTGGGGCAAATTTACCAATCAAGACCGTTCGTTTCATGGGCGTTTGCGTCTGTGGAAAGAAGGTTGGTGGCAGCAATGGACACCACAAATCGTGCTGGGAGCGAATGATCCGGGTAGTCACGAGAGTGCAGGCGGCGGTGACCTTACATTTCAAGATGTAGGAGAAAGCACCAATCATCTGACCCGTTTCTATGTAGCTGCTACCAAGCATTTTACTTTTGAGAAATGGGGAACATTGGGTTTACACGCTTCAGTCATCCAGTTTGACGGTTTGGATTTTGACAACGAACACGGCGTGACGGTAGGCATAAATTACCGTTTCAATCGTACTGAAGATGATTTTTGGAATAAAGCGTTGAACGGACTAAATCTGATGGGAGAATATTATGACGGCGTGTGGAACGTGGGAACAAACTATTCGGTGTGGAAAGACCGGATCAATGTGGTGGCAGCACTGTATGACAATCGGTTTTTGTCTGTTGGGATATATTTCAGAGTGTGCTTGAAGTAACCAAGTATTTATTCGAATTTATAAAGATTATTGGAATAAAATTAAAAACAGGAAGAAGTTCAGTAATAAAGAAATTACATGAAGGACACAGTATCCTTTCGGCAAATACCATGGAGCCATCCGAACAGAACATATGGAAATGGATGGATAACGAACAAGATGAAGGAGAAAATTCCTAAATCAGATGTACTGTTCTTGTTTTGGGGATGATACTTTTGCGGTTTCCATGCAGATAACAAGTCAATTGTATCGTTGGAGCGAACGGCTCAGAGAAAAGTACGTAAGCAGTCAAAAATTGGCTCATAATTGAAATCTCTATCTTCGCTGCGAACAAAAATTTTAGGATTTATGTATAGC
>NZ_JBDFXP010000061.1:0-20871 GCF_040911965.1 Phocaeicola sp. RTP21359st1_B8_RTP21360_211022 | reverse complement strand
GAAAACAGAATCCAGATATAAGAACAAACTTACAGCTGAATCCTGTTTCCATTTACACAAAATTTTGGACAGTGTCTGATTTCCGGAATCAGGATTTTTTATTTTCTCACAAAACGCAAAATACGGCAATATAGACTGGATGACGAGGTATACGAGCTTTCCGCTCGATTGTAACTTTATCCACTTCTGACCTGCCTCCATATTTGATTAAGTCTTGGAGCAAAACTACTCCTTCCCGATATAAATCCCAATTTGATACATATTAAAAAACACTTTATACTTGAAGCATAAAGCTGGATGAATTCATCTTTATAGAGTTCCCGAACATCTTCGGGAGCATCATCAAGAGTATAAGCAGAAAGATTCTTACGCAAAGATTCCATATACCTGCCCACATCTTTTCCTGCGTATAGCTAGCAGGATTTAGTTTGAATACATTTTCTCCGCTAAATGCAAGAAAGCGGTTCTGAAGTTGTTTATCATTCACACATTCTTTCTTTATAAACTCGTCAAATCACCTCTAAGCTTCTACTACAACAAGTCTATTTTAGGCTGCAATATTCTCAAACTTATATAATATACATCTTAATCATCGACGAACGGCAAAAAGTTCAGCTTCAGTTTCCCAAGTACCATCCGGACGTTTTACCATACGTTGCCAACGGAATGAAGTCGTTGTAATTTCTGAAAACACCCACTGTATATTCTTCTCATTAATTTCCGTCTGAACAATCCTGTTTCCTTCTCTTTTTCCTTCCAGTTGTGTAGCCCCTCCTAATTCCGTATATAAAATATCCCATGCCTCTGTATTAGGATTATACATACGTACCGCAGTCGCATAAGCTGCATCCGGTTGATAATCTTTAATCCGTGCCTTACGCGAAGGGCAAATAAACACATCTTGAATTGCAGTCCCTTCCAGCACCCAAGCGAATATCCACTCTCCCTGAACATGTCTTTCGCCTGTTGTACCTTGGTTATCAACCCATTCAAAATCCCATTCACCGACAAACTGTCCATACAGGTTATCTTTTTCCGGTATCAAATTGCTTTTCCCTTTTGACACTAATACATTTATAAATTCTCCCATACTTTATTTACTGACTCTAGATTAGACAAATATAAGATTTATAATTAATAATCACTAATATTAAAGCAATTATCTGTATGCAATATCCATGTCGAAAGCAAACAGATGCATAGTATAAAGCACGGGATTCCCTACTCCCAAACAGATTTTTTATATTACACCCCAAAAACATTTCATTTACAAACTTATTGCAAAAAAAGTATTTGGCCATTAAATCTCAATTATTCAAGAAAGAAGTACCGATAAAAAGTCTTTTTTCCCTATATTTGCTAGGCTGAAAAAAATGTCATTAACTCAATTAATATGAAAAAACTATCGTTTATTATTGTATTTGTATTCCTGTCCATTCTTTTTGTACAGGCACAGCAAGCAAAGTATGTATTTTATTTCATCGGAGATGGAATGGGTGTTAACCAAGTTTTAGGAACAGAGATGTATCGTGGAGAGTTGGAAGGCAAAATTGGTGTGACTCCGTTATTATTCACCCAATTTCCTTATGCAACCATAGCCACTACTTTCTCGGCAACCAACGGAGTGACAGATTCGGCCGCTGCAGGAACAGCACTTGCTACGGGAAACAAAACAAAAAATGGCGCATTAGGTGTGAAAAAGGATCTGGAAACCAAAGTTAACAGTGTTGCTTCTTGGGCAAAAAATAAAGGTTGCCGTGTAGGTATCAGTACCAGTGTCAGCGTAGACCATGCCACACCGGCTGCTTTTTACGCACACCAAGGACAAAGAAGCAGCTATTACAACGTGGGTCTGGATTTGATTGATGCCAACTTCGATTTCTATGCAGGATCAGACTTTTTAGATCCCACCAACAAAAAAGCCGCCGGTTCAAATTCAGAAAGTCTGTACACACTGGTGGACAAAGCCGGATATACCATAGCCCGTGGCTACAAGGACTATCAGAAAAAAGCAAAAAAATCGGACAAACTGATTCTCTTACAACCTGCAACAGCAACAGACAATAGTGCTATCCCCTATGCTATCGATCGAAAAAAAGGCGATATGACTTTAACTGAAATCACCCGTGCCGGAATCAATTTCCTGTCTAAAGATCTATCAAAAGGGTTCTTCCTGATGGTTGAAGGAGGTAAAATAGACTGGGCTTGCCACAGCAACGACGCCGCTACCGTATTCCACGAAGTGATGGATATGGACAATGCCATAAAAGTTGCTTACGAATTCTATGAACAACATCCTGATGAAACCCTGATTGTAGTAACAGCCGACCACGAAACCGGAGGAATCGTTTTAGGAAAAGGTCCGTATACTTTGAACCTGCAAGCTTTAAAATCACAAAAAGTAAGTGAAAGCGGATATACTAAAATTGTAAACGAATTAAGAAAAAAATACAAGAATCAAGTACCTTGGGAAGTTATCAAGCAATCATTGAAGGATAATTTCGGATTTTGGGATAGTATTCAATTGAATGAAAAGCAAGAAGCATCCCTGAAGAAAGTATATGATGAATCATTTAGCGGTAAAGAGATAGATTTAACCAAAAGTGAATATCAACAAGACGAACCTTTGGCAGCTGAGGCCAAAAGAATTCTGGATGACATCGCTCTGGTAGGTTGGACCAGTGGTGGGCACTCTGGAGGTTATGTACCCGTATTCGCTATCGGAGCCGGCGCCCAACTATTCCAAGGTCGCATTGACAATACCGAAATTCCGGTAAAAATAGCAGAAGCTGCTGGTTATCCCAACAATTAATCAAAAGCAAGATAGTGCGACAAACGTTCCAAGTCTTTCTCAGTGAATTCCTCATACAAGGATAACTGGGAAAGACTTTTTAATTTTCCCTTTTTCCTCCTATATTCTATAATTACCTTTGCCTGATAAAAATTCATATAAGGATGAGAGCGAAGTTTGTCAAGCCCGGCCTTATTGGCATTTATCCGATGAATTGGTGCATTTCCGAGTTTAAACCATCTCAACATATCCTCATCTACATAGTTCACTTCCTTCAATTGAGCCATATCATAAAAACCTCCCAAACGTTTCCGGTAAGCCACAATCATGCGTGCAATGCCACTGCCTATTCCCGGAATCTTTTTCAACTCGGTAGTGTCCGCTTCATTCAAATCGACTAAAGTTCCTTCCGGATATTTATAAACCGCCAACGTATCTTTCTCCGCCTTTTTGATAAAGTGCAATGTATCCTGTTTCCGCCGAAAAGCCTCTGATATCTGGATATAAGGTTTTAACATATTAAATTTCTCGGACGACAAGCCATAAACACGAGAGAAATCATCCGCTGTCCTGAATTTACCGCCGGCTCTCCGGTATTGCAAAATAGTATGTGCAATAAAAGGAGGCAATCCACGTTGCAAAAATTCGATGGAATCGGCTGAATTTGGATCAAAAGCAGCCAATACCACCTCTCTTCTTTTAGGCTTATCATAGGAATATCGCAGAGATTCCTTCTCCTCCATCTCATGTACTCCGGCCAGAAAGTTTTTTATTTCTTCTATCCCCTCTTGATCCTGTTCCAAAGACTCTTCCTTTACTGGAAACAGAACCCATATACACATAAATATGAAAAGCAAAGTCAACAAAAAAAGTATAGCTCTGCGTTCGCTTTTCGAAAAATAGAAGAAGTCTTTCCACATTACAATTCTAAATTAGCCCTAATTCATTGATAAAAATCAAAATGATAGCCACAGGTGCCACGTATCTCAACAAGAAGATATACAAATTGAAAAGACCTGCTTTCAGTTTTCCCCCATTGGTCAATTCTTCATAAGAAACGGAACGTTTCAAATACCATCCTACAAAGATACATACCAGCAAGCCACCCAAAGGAAGCATTATTTTTGCAGTGACAAAATCAAGTAAGTCAAAGAATCCCTTATCAAACAGCGTATATTTCTGCATAACTCCCAATGACAAGGAAGAAATGACTCCAATTATAATGCACCCGAAAGTGACCAATCTAGCAGCACGGCCACGAGTTAAATTGAATTCCTCGTGCAGAAAAGCCGTCACCACTTCATGTAGAGAAATAGTAGAAGTCAATGCAGCCAAAGCCAACAAGACATAGAACATCACCGAGAAAATATAAGCTAATATCGGCACACCGCTAAAAGCTTGCTGAAAAACATTAGGCAATGTAATAAAAATTAATGATGGTCCCGCATCCGGCTGGATACCTACAGAAAAGGCCGCCGGAAAAATAATCAATCCGGCCAAGACAGCCACAAAAGTATCAATCACACCGACACTCAGAGCCGTATTTCCCAGTTTGGTTTCTTTCCCAAAATAAGAAGCATAGGTTGAAAGACATCCCATTCCCAAACTCAAGGAAAAGAACGCCTGCCCCATAGCCCCTAAGAAAACATCTCCGTTCACTTTACTGAAATCAGGCTTCAGCAGAAACTCCAAACCTTTTTCCGCATTGGGAAGCGACAATGAGCACCCCACCAAAACTACTATCAGTACAAACAAAACAGGCATCAGCACCTTCGAAGATTTCTCTATTCCATCTTTCACTCCCTTTACTATAACAAAATGGGTGGCCAATAAAAAGATGACCAGCCAGATAAGCGGACGAACAGGGTCCTTCGAAAAACTCTGGAAAGCAACCACAAAATCTTCCGGCTTCTTATCTGCAAAACCATTCATTCCCGCTTCCAATATATATTCCAAAGTCCATCCTGCCACTACCGAATAATATCCTAGAATAAGAAAACCGGCCAAAACCCCCAAATATCCCAACCACTTCCAATGAGTTCCGGGTGCCAAAACCTTATAAGCACGTCCCGTACTTGCTTTTGAATGACGACCTACTGTGAATTCGGCAATCATAATAGGCATTCCCAACATAAAAACACACGCCAAGTATACTAAGATAAATGCCGCACCTCCATGATTTCCCGTTTCATAGGGAAACCTCCATATATTACCAAGTCCTACAGCCGAACCTGCCGCCGCCAGAACAGCCCCAATCTTACTTCCGAAATTTACTCTTTCGCTTTTTTGCATAAAAAACTATCAAATTATTATAAATCAACACTGGTTAGCCTGCAAAAGTATAAAATTAATCGTACTTTTGCGACGAATCACAAAAAAATTAAAGTATGCTATATTATTTTAGAAAATATCCGGTATCCTTGATCATTGTAGCTATCATCTTTTATCTTTCCTTTTTCACTCCTCCTAAAACAGATGTGGAAGAAATCCCCTACATAGACAAAGTAGTGCATATATGCATGTATGGAGGACTCTGTTTCATTTTATGGATAGAATACCTGAGGAATCATAAGGCTATCAATTGGAATCATGTAATATGGGGAGGCATCATAGCTCCTGTAGCTATGAGCGGGTGTATCGAACTGATGCAAGCTTATTGCACAGATACCCGCAGCGGTGACTGGCTGGATTTTCTGGCAAACAGCATTGGAGTCGGACTAGCCGCCTTAATAGGATATTACTTACTTCGCCCCCTTATATGGCGTAAATCCTAAAAAGAAACGCCGACGATTCTTCGCGAACAGTCGGCGTGATGATAAAAGTCAAAGTTATATAATAAAGATAGAGAGTCAACTTAACGGAAATCTTTCAGATCATTCTGCAACCTCTGACGAGTGAAAAAGATACGGCTTTTCACTGTTCCCAACGGAAGTCCCAGTTTTTCGGCAATTTCCCTATATTTAAATCCTGATACATACATAGCAAACGGCACACGGTAATCTTTAGGCAACGCATTCACGATACGATGTATCTCTTTCAAATCATAAGCACCTTCTGTAGAATCGAATCCTGAGTCCTGTGGAAGATTCAAATGGAACAAGTTATCTGTCTGATCGACGAAAGTCTGATCACGCACTGTTTTACGATAATTATTTATAAATATATTACGCATGATGGTGTACATCCATCCTTTAAAATTCGTATCTGGAGTAAACTTCTCTTCGTTGTCCAAAGCTTTAAGTGAAGTTTCCTGCAACAAATCATTAGCCTCTTCTCTGTCAGCTGTCAATTTAAATGCAAAGCGAAATAATTCGGTTTGTATACTTAGTAAATGCTGTGTAAAGTCGACTGTCTTCATATTAATCTATTTTTAAATTGTTATTTTCTGTTTTTGCTTTCTGCTGCAATATTAACGACTTCTCGCAAAAGTCACGACAGAAAAACTAACAACAAAGGGGGTATAAACTATCAAATAACAGTTTTTACCCCCTAAATTAACAGTTAACAGGTGGTTTCGTTTTAACTTTTAATTAGCCGGTATCCCTCCACCGGTTCCAGCATTACCTCCTCCACTTTTCAAATCATCATTATTAATGCTTCGCGCAGCTTTTTTTACCTGAGCCTTCAACTCCCCAAAACGCCAACTGATATTAAATCCATAATAACGCATCGGAATTCTGGTAGCAGTAGAAGAGCAGAAAGTAGGAGTATTGATGTTATTCTTAAAAGTAATATATTTATTAAATAAATTGGACGAGTTAAGAGATATAGTCAGCCTCTTTTCCTTCAAGAAAGAACGACTGAGCCCTATCGCATAATAATAGAAAGAGGAACTTTTACCTTGCAAAGAGATATGCGGAGTACCACCCCCTCCGTTCAGACTCAGACGCAGATCCCAAGGCAGAGTCTGCTGGAAGCTTCCGAAGACATTTCCTTCCCAGCCATGATTCTTTAAATCAAGCCCTGAACTTCTATAATCCACATAAGCTCCCCGTCCATTGATATTAAAGCGGGTTTTAGGAGACATATTCCAGTTCAAGAACAAAGACAAATTAATATTCTTACTTTTTCCTATATTATCATAGGTAGAATTCATCACACCATCTTTTATAAAAGAGTATTGCTCTATACCATTATTGACAAAAGAATAATTAGCACTGACATTTACATTAAATTTCTGCGAGAAACTACCGAAAGTAACACTAAGCGAATGGGCCTTTTCACTTTCCAAATCAGGATTACCGTAACTGATCGCAGTAGGGTTGCTGGTGTCAGTAAACGGATTCAAAAACCAAATACCCGGCCGGCTGATACGCATATTATAAGATGCCCTCAAACTTTGAGTAGGAGCCAATTGGTAAGAGAACATCAAGGATGGAACCAAATCATCAAACTGAGCATCAAACTTCTCATCCTTATTTTTATAATCCGCATCCATAAATGTATGCTCATAGCGAATTCCCGCCTTTCCACCGAGTTTTTTGTACTTCAGCTGATAGCCCAAATAAGCAGCCAGAATATCCTGCTTATGATCATATTGCGTACTCATATCCTGATCATACTTATATTCTCCGGTTTTATCGGCCAGATAATATTTACCATCACTTTTACTTCTACGAAAAATATACTTTATACCAGTTTCAATGCTGTGTATCGAATTTATCGGATTGGTATAGTCCAATTGAGCCGTATGCTCTTGTGTGCTGGCATCATTTTTAAAATATTGGTTTTGCAAAAGATAAGGAACATTCAACGTATCCTCATAATCCGTATTCGCTTCACTGTTATTGGGGGAATGGCTAAAACGATAAGAGAAAGTAAGAAGTTCCCCTTTCTTTTTAAACGAATGCTGATAATCCATGTTGCCCCCCACTTCGCCAAAGCCCGATTCATTATTTCCCAAAGAACCGTAACCGTAAACCGGATTACCGGCATGATTCGTCATCTGGGTATTTCCAATCCTCTTATTCGTAAAATTGCCAGTCATCAGATTCATAGAAAAACTAATCAGATTCAAAGTGTCAATCTCATAACTTCCTTCCAGACTGCCAAATTGAAAATTGCCATAGCTCTTGCTTCTTCGATGCGACTCCAAAAATTTATTTTCCTGAGACGTGAAATCCTCACGATATGAATCTTCAAATCCCTTTTGAGATCCCTGGTAGTTATAAGAATAATTACCGGTAACAGTGAACTTGCCCGACTGCACCGTACCATAACCGCCACCATACACACGCATATTGCTTGCACCACCATTCAATGTCACCGTATATCCTTCCATTCCTGCTCCTACAGTGATAATATTCAAGATGCCCGCCACCCCTTCCGCGTCATATTTAGCCCCAGGCTCGGTGATAACCTCTATAGATTTAATGGAATTGGCCGGCATACTCCGCAATACCTCGGTAGGATTATTGCTCATCATGTTATTCGGCTTGCCATTAACATGCACTTTAAACTTACTGCTACCGTTTACTTGAATTTTATCCTCTCCATCTACAGTCACCAGCGGAACTTTACGGAGCATTTCAAGAGTCGTATTGGTTTTAGAATCCGGATCATCCTCTATACTATACGTCACTTTGTCTATTTCCGCCTTTACCAAAGGTTTCTGCGCTACCACCTCCACTCCTTTCAACATTTCAGTCGCTTCTGCTATCAGAATCTTACCCAAATCAACATTCCTACGATTTGCCGATATCGAGAACTCCTTCTGTACAGGAGACTTTCCTACAGAAGTAAAATGAATGAGATAAGTCCCCGGCACGGCAAGCCGTTCGTCAAACCTGCCGTCCGCTCCTGTCACAGCCAGTTTCACCGGCTTTGCAGGATTGTTCTTCAATGAAATACGGATTGTAGAATACGGTTCCCCTTCATTAGACAAAGAATCTAATAAGACTCCCTTGACTGAGAACTGGCCTTGGACAGCCTTTTGCGCCTTCGCCGTAAATGACAAACTTGCCACAAGCAAGATAATGCCCCATAAAATGTTGTGTTTCATATATCAATAATGAGTTTGTGTTTGTTGCAAAGGTAGGTAAACGATAGCAAGTAGTTTATTTTCAGACGTTAAAGAAGCCTATATATTATCTACCAGCGAGTATAAGGATTCTTCATCAAAAAAGAATTATAATAACGAATATCTCCCGTTACCTCTTTTTCGATGAAATGGGGCTTTTTGAACAATTCGTCCTCACTATTCAATTCCACTTCCGCTACAGTCAAGCCTTCATTCTCACCATAAAACTCATCCACTTCAAAGATATGCTCTCCACTTTTCACCAAATACCGGATTTTATCAATCACCCCAGGCTCACACAGTTTCATCAACTCTTCGGCCTCTTGCAAACTGATCTCCTTCTCCCACTCATAACGACTTGTACCGGAGTCATTGGAAGCCCCTTTGATAGTAAGATACCCTTTATTATCCCGAATACGCACCCGGACAGTTCTTCCACGAGCACTACAGATATAACCTTGCACAATATGACTATGTGCATAAGCCTCTAGTTTATAACTGTCGTCCTTTACTAAAAATTTTCGTTCTATTTCTTGTCCCATAGCGTTTTAATATATAAAAAAGCCCCGCAGAGAATAACCTCAGCAGGACTTCACTATTTATTTTCCGTTTTTATCCATACATGGCATAGCCCACCATAATAACAAGGGCTAATACAATTAATCCGATGAACAGACCTTTTACAATCCTATTTGCTTTCTCTTCTTCCCGCTTACTATAAGCAGCTTTCTTATTCTTTCCCATAAGTATTTCATTTTTAAGATTAAACCATCTCTTTTGAATATCCCAAAAGTACAAAGTTTCTAGAAGAAAACAAATAAATTACGAAGAATTTACTAATTCTCCGAACCGGAAAACTCCATCAAGTATGCCTTGATAAAGCCATCAATCTTTCCATCCATCACTCCGTTCACATCCGAAGTTTGAAAATTAGTACGATGATCCTTCACACGACGGTCATCAAAGACATAACTGCGTATCTGTGATCCCCATTCAATCTTCTTCTTGCCAGCCTCCACCTTGGCCTGTTCTTCCATGCGGTGCTGCAATTCCTTATCATATAAAATTGAACGCAACTGTCTCATCGCATTTTCCTTATTCTTCGGCTGGTCACGGGTTTCAGTATTCTCAATCAAGATTTCCTCTTCCTCACCGGTATACGGATCTTTATATTGATAACGCAGACGTACTCCTGATTCCACCTTGTTCACATTCTGTCCGCCGGCCCCTCCCGAACGGAAAGTATCCCAAGACATACGGGCAGGTTCAATTGTCACTTCAATACTATCATCCACCAACGGCGTTACAAACACAGAAGCAAAAGAAGTCATCCGTTTCCCCTGAGCATTATAAGGAGACACGCGCACCAAGCGGTGGACTCCATTCTCACCTTTCAGATAACCATATGCAAAACTGCCCTCAATATTCATAGTCACCGTCTTGATTCCGGCCTCATCCCCATCCTGAAGGTTAGCCACGCTCACTTTATAGCCATTGGTCTCCGCCCAACGCATATACATACGCATCAGCATGGAAGCCCAATCCTGACTTTCAGTACCACCGGCACCGCAATTAATTTTCAATACACAATCCATTTGGTCGGCCTCCTGGCGAAGCATATTCTTCAGTTCCAATGCCTCCACCGCAGTGACAGCCTTTTGATACGCTGCATCCACTTCTTCTTCGGTAACCAAATCATCTTTACAAAAGTCAAAAGCCAATTCCAGTTCATCTGCCATCGTCTTTACCTCACGGTAACCGTCGATCCATTTTTGCAGATCTTTCACCTTCCTCATTTGTGCTTCTGCTTTCTTGGCATCATCCCAAAAACCGGGCGCCTGCGTACGCAGTTGTTCTTCTTCCACCTGAACCAGTTTATTTTCTATGTCCAGATATCTTTCAAGTGCCGCAGTACGTTCTTTTACGTCTTTCAGTTGCTCTATTGTTATCATCTTGAGAATTTTTGCATTTCAAGGTGCAAAGATAGTGGAAATCTATTCATTTTCCCATTATTCTTCGTACATCTTTTCTATTTCGGCAGCATAGTTCTTGTTCAGCACATTACGTTTTATTTTCAACGTATTGGTCAGCTCACCACGTTCCATACTGAAAGGATGGGGCAACAAGGTAAACCTCTTGATCTGTTCATAATGTGCAAACTGCTGCTGCAGTGTATCAATCCGCTCTTTAAACAAATCGATAATTTCCGGTTTCTGCAACAGTTCCTCCATACTTTCATAGCGAATACCTTTTTTTGCGGCATACTCTTTCACCAGTTTATATTCAGGAATTATCAAAGCAGAAACAAATTTACGTTCATCGGCAATAATAGAAATCTGATCGATATAACGGTCTACCACCAATTTGGCTTCAATGGCTTGAGGAGCGATATACTTCCCGTTTGAAGTTTTAAACAAGTCCTTGATACGCTCTGTAAGGAACAAATGCCCATCTTTTATATAACCCGCATCACCGGTATGGAACCATCCGTCTTCAGTAAACGCTGCTTTCGTAGCAGCTTCCTTTTTATAATAGCCATGAGTGATTCCCTCACCACGTAGCATTATTTCGTTATTCTCCCCTATTCTGACCTGCACATGAGGCATGATACGCCCCACCGAACCAACCACATGGTCATTATCATTCTCACAAGCAACCGTTGCAGTAGATTCCGTCAATCCATAACCCGCTACCATATTAATTCCCACCGACAAAACAAACTCCTGTACAGCCGGCGGAATAGCCGCACCGGCAGTAGGGAAGAAACGCCCGTTTTCAATGCCAATAGTCTTTTTCAACAAGCTATAGATCGTTTTCTCATAAAATTTATATTTCATGTGCAATACAGGCGGAGGAGTCAGCCCTTTGTACACATATTCCAAATTATGTTCACGTCCCACTTTAATAGCATCCAGCATCAACTTCTTTTTCAATCCGGTTGTCTCATTGATTTTTTCTTGCACGCCGGCATACACTTTCTCCCAGAAACGGGGAACACTGCACATAGCCGTAGGACGGATCTCCTTTATTGTCTTCTGGATATCAGCAGGACGCAAGTTGATAGACAAAGTACACCCCATCGAAAGACACCAGCAAGTCCATGCACGCTCAAACACATGAGTAAAAGGAAGGAAATTCATAATCACATCCTGATCACCCAATTGAGGGAAACGTTCATCGTGTGCCGGAATGGCCGCCTCATAGCAAGAATGATGCAACATCACCCCCTTGCTGTCTCCGGTTGTTCCACTGGTATAAAGAATATTGGCAAGATCACCATTACCCGACTCTGAAGTACGCTTGTCTACCTCAGCTTGATGCGGATGCGCCTCGCCCAATTTCAGAAAGTCATCAAAATAAATGGAAGTCTGGTCCCGCTCATCACGTTTTACCTCCTTGTCGAAAATTATAATCTGTTTCAGTTGGCTTCCCAGTTGCATAACCCGGAACGCCACATCATATTGCAACTGTTCACCTACAAAGATATAACGTATTTCGGCATCACCTACCATATAATGTACCTGCGCCTCGGAACTGGTAGCATAAAATGGTACAGTAACAGCCCGTACCCCAAAAGCTCCAAAGTCCACATACAGACATTCCGGTTTATTTTGAGAAAAAACTGCTATATTTTCCTGTATGCCTATACCTAATTCTATCAATGCATTCGAAACTGTTTTTACAGTTGCGGCAAACTGGTTCCAAGAAACCGGAATCCATGTTTCTGTTTTATAATCGCGGTAACGCAACGCTACACGATCACCATATTTCCCTGCCTGACGTTGTATCAGGACAGATAAGAAAGAACTACTCATTCCAAAGATTTATTTTTAATTCATCGGCAAAGTTATCGTTTAATTTGGAATTATCCTCTATAAACAGGCATTAATTTTCCCAACCAGTCAAAGAGTTAGAAGAAATCAGCCGAAAGTTTTAGTTGCATATCTAACTTAATTACCTACTTTTTTCATCACCGTTTACCACGCAAAAATAGTATCTTTGCAACACATTAAATTATTAAAATCAAGATGATTGATATAGAATATTACACTTCCGAAGCAACCACATTGCTGAATTCGTTAATCGGTATCCCCTCATTGAGCCGGGAAGAAGAAGCTGCCGCCGACTTTCTGCAGAACTATATTGAAGAAACAGGTATCATGACCGGTCGTTCGGGCAACAACATTTGGTGTATCAGTCCGATGTTCGACCTCAACAAACCGACTATTTTACTAAATTCCCACATCGATACCGTAAAACCGGTAAACGGATGGCGGAAACATCCTTTCACTCCGAAAGCCGAAAACGGAAAGATTTACGGTTTGGGAAGTAATGACGCCGGCGCCAGTGTAGTATCCTTATTTCAGGTGTACCGCCATCTCTCTACAACCGAGCAGGCATACAATCTGATCTTTCTTGCCTCATGTGAAGAAGAAGTTTCCGGAAAAAACGGAATAGAAAGCGTATTGCCCCAACTACCTCCCATCACCTTGGGCATAGTGGGTGAACCGACAGAAATGCAGCCTGCCATTGCCGAAAAGGGATTGATGGTGCTGGATGTTACCGCATACGGAAAAGCCGGACATGCCGCACGCAATGAAGGAGTGAATGCTATTTACAAAGTACTGGAAGACATTCAGTGGTTCCGTGATTATAAATTCCCGAAGGAATCCTCCCTGCTAGGCCCCGTCAAAATGAGCGTGACACAAATAAATGCCGGCACGCAGCATAATGTCATCCCCGATACTTGTACTTTCGTTGTGGATATCCGCAGTAATGAATGTTACTCTAACGAAGAACTATTCAAAGAAATAAGCGCCCGTCTAAAAAGCGAGGCGAAAGCCCGTTCTTTCCGCTTGAACTCATCTCATATCAGTGCCGAGCATCCCTTTGTGAAACGCGCGGTAAAACTAGGACGTGTACCTTTCGGCTCTCCTACTTTGTCCGATCAGGCGTTGATGAAGTTCCCGTCTGTCAAAATCGGTCCGGGAAAGTCCTCCCGTTCACATACGGCTGATGAATATATCATGGTTTCGGAAATTGAGGAAGCAATAAGGCTTTATATCGAGATGCTGGACGGACTGGTGCTGTAAACGACTTACAAAGACGCTATTTCCCCTATAGACAGACCGGTAACCTGTGCAATTACATCAAATGCAATACCGGCCTGTTTCATTTTTTTTGCATTCTTGAAGCATTCTTCCTTACGACCTTGCTCAAGACCTTCTTCAACTGGGTGGACATCACACTGTACCAATCACGGAAATTCTTCAAACTTTCCCAATACTCGCCTAATTCCTTAGGATTGAACTTAGCTATCTCGGCAGCCTCGAAAAGTTCCTTGTTCATTGCCGTGCCGAAAAGCAACTTGAAGCCGAAATCGGCATAAGGGTTGATGTATTTATCCTGTATGCCTTCTGTTCTCATATCTATCCGAGGTTTAATAAGTTATGATACAGGACAAAAGTAATCAATATACTGCAATTCCCCGTCTTAAAAGAAAGATTTAACTATCTATCATTCATAGTATTTTCTAGATAAGGTTTAATAATTCCTCATTATTCCATCTTTCAGCATATTCACTGCTTAAGTCTGCCGTGATACATTCGTGCTTATTTTCCCCTTTTTGTAAACCGATAACTCTGATGTCAGGAACAGTTTTAGCATACTTTCTTATTGTGAGTTCCAATAAAATTCCTAAGCTTATCGATTTCATATCAGGCGGATAAAACGGTTCCGCACTTTGAGCGTCATTTAAACAGGAAAAAATAACATCTATTGCCTGTTCCCACGTAATAAAAAACCGGGTAGCTTCAGGATCTGTCAATATAAGCTCCTTCCTATTTTCTAATGCATACTTCCATTTTACCAAAACAGACCCTGTAGAATGCAATACATTTCCATAACGAACTATCCTATAAGCGCAATTCGATCCGTTTATTTGCTCAAAATCCCCAAAAAGATTCTCCATAAGCAATTTAGTAGCCCCATACGTTCCTGAAACTTGAACAGCTTTATCAGTGCTTGTTGCCAGAATAAATTTTATGTTCTGTTCCTCAACAGTTATTTTAAGAAGATTCAACGTACCAAGAATATTAGTCTGAACAGCTTTCAGAGGATGTTCTTTTGCCAAAATGACATCTTTAAACGCAGCCAAATGAAATATCCCATCACAACCATTCAATGCCTTTTTCAATAAAAGATAATCTTCAACGGGGCATGGAAAGATTTGAACGCTTTTAAATTTCCCCCTCAGAGCAATCAGTTTTCCTTCATTCCTGGCTATCGCATGAATAGTATGTCCTTGGGTAATCAACCGTTCTATCAATTTCTCAGCCAAATAACCGGTAGCCCCCGTTACTGCAATGGTTCCCATATTCAAGCTATTTTTTATCATTCATCAACACATCCCTCGCAACATAAGGCTGTGGAGAAAACTCAATAGTCAACACATTCGACTCTCCTAAAGCTGTTAATGTATGGACGCACCCCGGTAAAGTCCGTACCAAATCCCCCTTTTCCCAAATCTCTTCTATTACAGCCTCACTATCATCATATTTCTGAAAAGTGGCATGCATACGCCCCTGTAAAATAAGCATATATTCCACCTTTCTAAAATGATAATGATTGCCTCTAAGAACCTTTGGGACGAATTGCAAGAATCCTATATATTTAGCGGCTTCCACCGCTGGAATTGAAGCACTCAAAGTAGTATCCTCGCCAATTACAAAACCAGTTCCCGCCTCCAGCAAGCTATAATTTTTCACATCCCCTACGGATTCCACTTTTATCAAATCCCTGACAGTTATTTCATCAAACATTTTTTTTGATTGCTCACGCACGTCAATTTTACATAATCCGGCACGATATTTTAATAAAAACAACTTATGATGAGGAGCAAGGTTCTCCAATCTCAAACACTCATCCATATCCAGCAAGACAAAAGATTCACCTTCCAAAATACGGATATCCGCTGCATCGTCCATCAAATAAGTATGATGAATATATTCCCATCTATCATAGTCTGCTCTATACTCAGACCCCAAATAGGTTATAGAACTAAAATGCACCTTTTGGGATTTCTTGTGTTCAAATTCTTCCTTCAGTTCTCTGATAATGCCATCTAGAGGGGTTTCCTCCTCCTCAAGGTAGCCAGAAACAAGAGAATAATATCCGGAGTACTCTATATCCGGGTTCTCATCTCTTTTTTGCAACAATACTCTATTATCTGTTGTAGTAATAATCACAGTAGTCGAATCCATCATCTTTTTCATCTTCATTATTTTTTAAATTTTCATTCTGTTGTATTTTCACCACACCCACGTGATGAATAATATTTTCCTTATTCAGCATATCAGTATAAATAGCATGGTTTAACACCATAATAAGCAACCAAATAAGAGACAATATGGCAAAAAAAGGTTGGGTGTATGATTTCAGCCATAACTCCCAAGACTTTTTCTCTCTTTTCAAATTAGAAGGAATCTTTGTGAAAAGTTTCACATACTCATCCGGAAAAGCCTTTTCCGCTTCACATAACATATTCTTCCAGTGCTCATGATAACTCCATAATCTCTGCATTACGTAAATAGACCATATTGAAAATGACAATCCGCCAAATGCAATAATAAATGTCAGATATTCAGAAGTTTGACATATAGAGTTAAACAAGACGGTTTCCAATCCGAATAAAGAAACATTTATTCCGAACATAATATTAAAACGGCTCCAGATACCAGCTCCTTCATACTGTAATTGACCAAGAAGGTGAGTATAATGTTCCATTAATTTAGTGTTCTGCAAGGCATCCCTATCATTTACCGCTTTTTTATTATCTACATCCGCATAAAAGTTTATACCGCATCGAACTAATTTCGTCATTATATCAAGAATATATTTTTATAATAAAAAAGGAGAGGATATTCTTCTGTAATCAGATTCATATCCCCTCCTCGCTTGAAGTCATCAAGAAGAAAGCATATCAAATTTAAGCTATACTTTCTATCTTAGCCCGAATGTTTACTGTACTTTTCTTGTTACAGTTACCTTGAATGTCTTGGTTACAACACCCCAGTTATGAGTATAAGTAATATTCAAGTTTACATCATGAGTATATACTGTACCTTCCGGAGTTCCCTTCCAAGTAAGAGTTGCAGTAGCTGCATCATAAGTAAAGTCTTTTTCATTCTCATCCAAAGAAATTTCCAATCCTGTAGCTTCAGCAACAGCATTACCGGCAGCATCTTTTCTATACAATGTTTCAGCTATGGTTTCTTCAGCAGCAATCGTAGTGGCATTGTATTTTACCAATGTATTGCCAACAGCATCTTTCAATGTCAAGTTTGTCCATTTTTTATAAGAAGCTTCTGTTGCCTTAACATTCAATGCATTAATCAAATCAATAATCTTAATCTGATCGTTTGTAGCCAATGCCGGATTATTATACTTCAAATCAACAACATCAGTGAATGCCAAGATAGGTTGTTCCACCTTCCAGTCTTCAGTCGCAAACAATACACGCTTAGCAGAACCGGCAGTAGCATCATAGATATCAACTTTCAAAGTTCCAACCTTAGCCAAATCTACACGCGGAGTAAAGGCAATCTGATTAGTGTTAGTCCATTCAATGTTATTTTCTTTCATCATTTCCTGAACATAAGCATTCTGCTTCTTATAATCCAATTCAAACTCAACTGTCGCATCTTCAGGAACAACATTGTACATCTTGTCGAAGTTATTAGACTCCATGATGAATTTGCTATAAGCACCGGCAGTTTTTGTCCATGTACCGATAATAGTACGACTCTTATATTCATCCTTGATAGGACAATCAAAGTTATAGGTTACAGAGAAGTTATCTACAGAAACCTTAAACAGCTTGTTTACGAAGCTGTTGTAAACTGCATACGGTGTGTTCACTCCGTTAGTCATCTTCTCAGTAGCTCCCCAACCAAAGAGTCCATAAGAAGAAGCTCCGGCTAGCAATGACATATTCTTGAATTGTGCAAAGTTAGCACCCGGTGTCAAAATCAAGAACAAAGAGTCCTTATCGGCATTGTTTCCACCGTTCTTATAATACAAGACAGCCTCATTTTTAACCGTTTCAAGAGCTTTTGCCAAGTCTGTAACCTTTGCAGGAATAGTAGTCGACAAATTGTTATTTTGATAATATTGATTACAATCATCAGATATTGATTCATATCTCACTAACTTGCTGCCACCAGCATCATATACAGGCTTGTTCAATGTAATGAATGTACAATATTCATTATTATCATTAGCAATAACATCACGACCTTCAATAGCAGCCTCAAAGTTACGGACATCCAAAGTAATGATCCGGGCCTGTGAGCTATTGTATGCAAATGTAAAGTTTTCCTTAGCATCCAACGGTTTCAAAGCAACAGTTCCAAATACAGGATTAACAGCAGGACGAACAGCCTTGATGAAGACTACATTCTTCACCTCGTATTCTTTAACACCTTCTTCCTGTGGCTTAACTGTAGTAGTCACTTCTATCGCAGCGTATTCATCAATAGCAGACGCCTGGTTAGTCGATTTTACAGACAAAACATTATCTTTAAATTCAAAGATACCCTGACGAGTTTTAATAGGTTGTCCATTAAATGTATAATCCTCATTCTGATCCAACAATCTGAACACTCTGGTATATGAAATATTGGTTGACTTCAACCATACTGTTGCAGCTCCGGAAATGTAAGCGTCAATAGAATCATTTACATTATAAACACCTTGATAGTCAAAGCATCCATAAGATTTACCATCATAAGATTCACCATCCTCAGTAATAATTGCCGGATAATCATTTTCATCCATATTAGTTGAAGTAAAAGCATTAACAATGCTCTTTACAGATGCCTTTGTTCTTCTTACCGTGAAATAATCGGAAGCTGATGTATATTGACCATACATAGTTACATCCAATGAGGTCGCATAATTACTATAGGTTTCAATACCTTCATTCGGCAAAATAGCAAGGCTCAAAATACCGTTTTCTAATTTTGCAGAACCTTCCATATAGGTCAAAGCAGGAGCGACACTACGAACCTGATACGTATCAACAAAGGAGAATTTCGCATTATTCAATGAGAAATCACCCGGATATACTTTGAATGAAGCATAAGCAGGAACAGATGCAAACAAAACATCCTTATCTGAGTCAAAAGTTCCTTCATTTTCCAGCCAATAGATATCATAAGCTTTACAAATATCCTTGAGATCATCAACAGCCTGTTTTCTGTAAACTACAGTCTGCAACCCTTTGAATGCAGAACCTTCCTGCAGCAAAGTATAGTTCTGACCGTCGATAGTCACGATTACAGTCTTGCTTTCAGCATCTACAGCAATGTTAGGAAATTCATTGTTCTGCTTCAAATCAGTAACTTTGTCACCGATCTTGATGTATTCCACACCGTCCACTGTCACCCAAGACACGTTTGAACCGGCAGCTTCACCATCCTGACCTCTGGCCGGAACTTTGTTACCTTCGGTATCTTTCACATCCACCCAAGTAGCACCTTTGTCTGTGCTGACCTGCCAGTAATTGCCTTCCACACGGAATTCAGGGATAACAGTAGTACCGGCTGCTCCATCTGTTCCATTCGTACCGTTCTTGATAGTAATTTTGGAACCGTCAGTGAAAACCAGTTCATATCCACCGGTAACCTCATTACATGACTGAACGAATTTACCTGCCTTAATTGCCGAGTCAAGACTTGCAATGGTTTCCTTGACTTCGCTCAATTCCTTGTCGATGCGGTCAATGTCATCATCATAGTCCTTACAAGACACAAATGTTCCTGTCGAGGTCACCATTAAGGCTCCGAACAGGATTGCACTTAAAAACTTTTTGTTCATAATAGAAAAACTTTAAATTTATAAATTTAAAAAACTAAAATTGGTTATACATATTAATTTCATTATTAATAGCTTAGCTAGTTTACTGCCTGCAAATGATGCCTCCTTCTTTCTTGAGTCTGATATGACAAAGGTGATACCCCGACAATACGGCTGAAAGCAGAGTAGAAAGCACTTTTCGAAGCAAAGCCACAACTGCAAGGCAGCTCAGTCAGCGCACAACGTCGGGAACAGAGAAGTTCTTTGGCATATTCCACACGATACGTGTTCACAAGTTCCTTCAAATTACAACCAAAGTATTTGTTCACCACATTGCTCAGATAGGTCTGGTTTGTTTCAAGCAGTGCACTCAGTTTCTTCAGAGAAAGCGAGGTGTCAAGAAATACCTGACGTATCTCAAGCTGGTACAATATACCTTTATATATATTACAATCCACCTTGCGAATGTCTGTTTCCTTTCCGGCAAACTCCTCTTTCCATTGCCGCTCGGCAGCCTTGAAAAGCAAAGTCTTCTGTCGCTCGGAAGTAGCGGTCGTGCGTTTACGTCTCAGAAATAGATATTCCATCTGCTTTATGTTGTTTTCATTTAATTATACCGCTTCAAAGACCAGATATATTCCATATATAAAAAGGTCTTAAAAACGACATTTTTGTAGATCTCTTGATAAGAGATCTACAAAAGGTATTAACACACATTATATCAACAGATTACAGAGCTGTTGAAACGAAATAAAGAAGAATATAAATAAATGAGAGAACTATTTTTTTATATAAATTCCTATTTTTTTTGCCAAAAATGTATTAGTTCTCAAAACTTTGCTTATTTTTGCACAGAAAATATATATCTCTTATCAAGAGATATATAAATCGGTTCATGTAAAAGCGAAGCATAACAAACTGAAAAACAGAAGATTTCCTCTTATAAAGAGTTCATGTTAGCTTTAAAAGAAGAAAAGTTCATCCTTTTAACTTTTTTTATTTCATCAAAGAGAAAACCGGCAACCAGCTTTTTTTAAAAGTTCTACTATAAAAGTCCGGGAGCATTTGGGATTATTGTGGAAATAACAATAGATCGGGCCCTGTTGCATAAACCTTTTCTATCTCCTGATTAAACCTTTTTATACGGATGTATTCTATCTCCATAGCCTTTGGAGTTATCTCCATAAGCTTTGGAGTTATCTCC
>NZ_JBDFXP010000060.1:0-21335 GCF_040911965.1 Phocaeicola sp. RTP21359st1_B8_RTP21360_211022 | reverse complement strand
GATTTGACCCGTGCCATGGGGAATGTGGCTTTCTATTATCAAGGTAGGGTAATTGAGAATATTCGTATCAGTAATACGGTGGATGCTTATGCTGTAAATGGTTGGGAAAGTATGAAACTGGAAAATCACTCCGGCATTGTTGATAATTATCGTTATCCTAAAGGAGATGTGGAAGTAATGGCTCGTTATAACCAACCGTTATTTTTAGCTGTAAAAATGAATCGGAAAGTGCTGAATGTTGGAGATACGACTATAGTAGATACTTATATTGTAAATGAAAAGAATTTGAAGGGGAATTATTCTCTTCAATTGATCGCGAAAGATGCGGAAGGTACTGTATTGGCTACCCATGTATCTAGTGTACATGTTAAAGGGGGGAATGTATATGGTCAATGTTTACAGATCGGCTGGAATTTTGTTCCTCGGGCAACAGGCTATGTTTGTATTGAAGCAAAGTTGGTCAAAGGCAAAAAAACTTTTGCAACTGGAAACGATTCTTTGTTTGCTGTAAGTTTGAATACGAAAGGAATTACAGCTAATGGTTCTATTGCTGATACTACGGGCGTTCTGAGCAATTTTATGAAAACAGTTGGTTTTGATATTCCGGAATATAAAGAAGGAACACCTTCGGGAGATTATTTGTTGGTTGGCGCCTTTGAACCTACTCAATGGGGAAGTGGTATGAGTGATATTATGGAATGGGTTTACAAGGGACATACATTGATTATTGTGGATAATGCGGAAAGGTGGGCTGAGTTCTTAGCGGATAAAGAAGTTTTGGATTATCGTGGTTCAAAGAAACTAGGTACGGCTTGGTATGGTGGGAACTTTTTCAATAGAGAACATCCTATTTTTGATGGATTGCCTGTCAATTGTGTCTTTAATTGGGAATATCAATGCTTTGCTACTTACAACCGTCATCGTGTAGGGTTGCGTTGCTTTAATGGGGAAACATTGGTTGCTTGTGTTTCCGATCATAAAAAAGAAGTTTATTCTGCCTTGTCTGTTATTCCGGCAGGTCGTGGAAAAATAATTATTACTACATTGGATATTCCTGCATGTATAAAGGATGTCAAAGCTTATACAGTTCCTGTTGATCTTGATGGCATGAACGAGTCGATGAATACTTTTAATACCAAAAGCGAGAATAGGGCTAATGTAGTGGGCCAACAGTTATTATTGAATTTAATAAAAGAAAGTAATAGATAATTATGAAGAAGAGTATTATTGCCATAGCATTTTTGTTGTTATGTCCATTTTATGGGGTGAGAGCACAGGAGAGACCATTTTTTGATTTGTCAGGAAAAGGATGGCATTTATGGCAGGATAAAAATGCAGCTTGGCAGACAGAGGATATTTATTTGACATTGGAAGAGGCACGGAAAAGTCCTGTAATTGTTCCTACAGCGGGATGGGATATATTGACTTCTGCCCAGACTCTTTCGGTACAGGTTCCTGGAACAGCTGAAGAATATCTTCAAACTCAGTCCGGACCCGAAGGAGATATTACAGGAGTTACATGGTGGAGTCGTACAATGGATATTCCGGTATTGAAGAAAGGACAAAAAGTCTTTTTGAATTTTGGCTCTATACGTTCACGGGCGGAAATTTTTATTAATCAGAGATTAGTGGATTATCAGATTGTGGACAATGTTCCTTTTGAAACGGATATTACTCCTTATATAAAATCAGGAGAACAGGTACAATTGGCTGTACGTATAACGGATGCGGGTGGTAACCATGATTGGCGTGACTACAGAACTATTCCGTGGGGAGATAAAATGTTGCCTCCCGGTCATGGCTTTGGAGGAATAACAGGAAAAGTTAGTATGAAGGTATGTAATTCTGTTTATGTGGCAGATATTTATATGCAGAATACTCCTCAGATAACTACCGCCAACGCTATTCTGACATTACAGAATGAAAAAGGAAAGACTGCGAAGCAGGATCTTCGTATAACGGTGTACGAGTGGAAAAATAAAGAAAAAATAGTTTATTCTAAAGAGATAAAGGGTATCTCATTAAATAAAGGTATGAATGAACTGAAGATTCCTGTATCAGCTCCGGATGCGAAATTATGGAGTGTGGATGATCCTAATCTGTATGTATGTGAGGTGGAGTTGTCCGAAGGACAGAACTGGGTGGATAAAGATTCCCGCCGTTTTGGATTCCGT
This sequence comes from Phocaeicola sp. RTP21359st1_B8_RTP21360_211022, assembly GCF_040911965.1. Classification (NCBI taxonomy): domain Bacteria; kingdom Pseudomonadati; phylum Bacteroidota; class Bacteroidia; order Bacteroidales; family Bacteroidaceae; genus Phocaeicola; species Phocaeicola sp. RTP21359st1_B8_RTP21360_211022. The sequence continues at coordinate 19,161 of NZ_JBDFXP010000060.1, read as the reverse complement.
TGGTTCGAGGCTTCCGGTATAGGTGATGATGCTGTTTTTCGTTTAAATGGAAAACGTATCATGCTTCGCTCGGCCATCAGTTGGAGTTTTTGGCCAGTCAATGGTATTTTTCCGTCGGAAGAATTGGCTGAAAGGCAAATTCGCATAGCTAAGGAGTTAGGATTGAATATGCTGAATTTTCATCGTTTTATCGGTAATACTGACGTAATGAATTATGCTGATGAGTTGGGACTGCTCTATTTTGAAGAGCCTGGCGGTTTTCGTCTGGACGTAAGACAGCCGTTTATGAATGCTGTTTTGCATGAAAAGGTCATCCGTATGGTAAAGAGGGATCGCAGTCATCCCTGTCTGGTTATCTATAATATGATGAATGAATCGGGAAATGCTGCTCCTGAAAAGTTAGAATTGGAAATTCAAGCGATGAAGGATATGCGTGTATTGGATCCTTCCCGGTTGATTCTTCGTACCTCGGCTTGGGCTAAGGGAGATGATATAGAAGATCAGGCTAAAATTCATATTCGTCCTTACGATGAAAAAGTGTATTGGAGTGGCTGGTATGATTATCATCGTGCCGGAGGACCTGCTGTTTGGAATGAAGGTTTGTACAAAGGCCCTGAAGATTATTATAATGATACAAAGAATAAGCGTGAAATTGTATTCTTTGGTGAGGAAGGGGCTTTATCATCACCTCCTCGTTTGGAAAAGAATAAAGAAGATTTGGAAAAATATAGCTATAAAGGATGGGATGGTAGAGAGTTTCTACGTTGGTATGATGAATTCAATAAATTTCTGGATGCTAAACAGTTAAGGACTGTTTATCCTACCGTGGATGATTTGTGTGTGGCTATGGGAACTGTATCCTATGAACATCAGGGACGTAAAATAGAATCGGCCAGAATGAATAATTTGACGGATGCATACGTTGTTAATGGATGGGAATCGGAATTGACGGAGAATTATTCGGGAATTGTCGATTGTTTTCGTTATCCCAAATCAGATCCGGCTATCATAGCTCGTTATAATCAGCCTTTGTATGTAGCGGTAAAGACCAGGCAACAGGTTGCAGCCGCAGGGGGAAAGGTGACCGTTGATTTTTATCTGATTAATGAGAAGAATGTCCGGGGAAACCATCAATTGAAAATCTCGGTGACAGACTCTCAAGGAAAAGTGATGGAGGTAGGGACTTATGAAACGGAAGCTGCCGGAGGTGAGGTTTATGGTCAGTTGTTGGTGAAAGATGTAAAAATACCTGTTCCTACAGCTGGAGGACTTTGTAGGATTGAAGCAAAACTGTGTAAGGAAAATTCTGTTGTTACAACTGGGTATGATGATATATTGTCTGTAAATCTGGCATCCAATATGTTGGATGGTAAAGGGGCCGTTTGGGAAGATGGGAGTGCTTTACAGAATTTCTTGAAGGGAAAAACGAAAGAAGCGGTTGCAGCTTACGAGGATAATTTAGGAAAGTTGGATTGGATTATGGTGGCCCGTCCTCCTAGGAAAGATCAGTTGACAATGGTGCCGATGGAAGCGTTACGCTCTGCCGATGGCAAACCGGGATTGGATGTGGTCTATTATGAGGATATGGAATTTCAGAAGGAAGTTTATCATGAAGTGGCCAAGGTGGTTAATCTGAGTGCTATTGAGGGAGCTACACCAAGTCCTTTTGTGTATATGCTTGATGGTTATGGTATTAAATGGAGTGGTAAAGTACTTCCTTCTGTCAGTGGTGAATATACGATTATTCCTCAGAGTAATGATCGTAGTATGATTGAAGTCTTTGTCAATGGTAAGAAAATATATGAAATAACCAGGAAGAAAGAGCATTTGGGCGATGGAAAAGTCTATTTGGAAGGAGGCAAGTCTGCCGATATAGAGATCCGTTTCAGGCATCCTCGCAGTAACGCGCGTTGTCGTTTGGATTGGGCTGTTCCTAATGATAAGATGCCGGATGCACAGCGTTTAATGGAACGTGCCGTAAATGATGGAACCAAAATCTTTATTATTCAGAGTGCTGATGAATGGTCGGAATTTATAGCGGCTAATAGTAAAGCGGTGTTTAAGGACAAATTCTTTGTTGGAACCAACTGGCTGGGCGGGGTGATGTTTAATAAGCCACATGATATTTTCAAGGAACTTCCTGTCGGAAATGCTCTCAACTGGCCTTATCAGGCATTGATACATACAGGGGTGGAGCGTATGGGATTAGTGATGGAAGGTGAAGAATTGCTGGTCGGAGCCTATCATACTTATCCTATGGCTATCGGAACTGCTATGGGGATTGTACCTATGGGTAAGGGTAGTGTTTTGTTCTCTACATTGGATATCTATGGGAACATCATTAATGATTCGGCTGCCGGACTCGTAGCCAAAAAGCTGATTTTCAATATGATTGATTTTAAATAAAATAACAGATACCATGAAAAAACGAATCCTATGCTTTTGTTTATGCCTGTATTGTATAGGGCTATGGGCGGCCAATGCTTCTTTTAAGAAGACAGGAAATGATTTGTTGTTTCTTCTGCCTCAGGGAAATGTGAAATTGGAATTTTGTACAGATGATATGTTCCGTGTACGTCATTCTCAAGGTACCGTGTTCGCTGAAAATGAGCAGTGGATGGTTCGGAAATATGATTTTACTCCTGTACACTATACAGTGGAAGATAAAGGTGCTGCATGGTTGATTACGACCGGAAAACTGATTATAGAGGCTACCAAGAATCCGTTCTGTCTGTCTGTTTCTGATAAAAACGGCAAACTGCTTTATACGGAACTTGCGGAACAACGTTTTTATAAGGATTCTGTCAAGACGAAAGCTGTTCTACAACCGGATGAGCATTTCTTTGGTTTTGGGGAACGTATGGATTTCATGGATCAGCGAGGGCGTAAGGTCTATCTGAATGTAGAGTTGGGAAGAGGGATAAAACCGGCTGTAGGAGGAAAAGATATTTTACGTGCCAATTATTGTCCCGTACCTTTTATGATGAGTACCAAAGGATATGGTTTATTCTTTCATACTCCGTTTGCTACCGAGTGGAATATGGGGTGGGATAGTAGTGATTATTATTCATTCAAAGCTTTTGGCGGTGATTTGGACTATTATTTTATTTATGGTCCCGATTTTTATACCATGGTTGACAGATATACGGAATTGACCGGAAAATCCCCCATGCTTCCTCGTTTTGCAATGGGGTTGCATGTCGGTACTTATTCCGGTGGAACCTGGAAGAATGAAGAGATGACTTCCGATAAATACCCGCCTGCTTTATGTAAACGTTTGCGTGAGGAAGAAGTGCCTTTTGATTTGCTTTGGCTGGATTCTACTTGGAGGCTGTTTAATACCACTTACGGAAATGGTGGTTGCTGTTTTGAATGGCGTAATACGTTCAAAGATCCGAAAGCCATGTTTGATAGTTGCTATGCGCAAAATGTAAAAATGGTGGGGCTTCATATCCGTTCTATATTAGATAATGGCCCTGAATATCATCTGTTGGATAAGGCGCGTGAACAGGGAAACGTGCTGTATCCCGGAGCAAAGATAGAAGGAGTGGTGAATTTCTTTGATCCGAAAGCTGTAGATTGGTGGTGGGAGAACGGAGTAATGAAAGTCGCTTCTATCGGGGCTAAGTTTGTGAAAACGGATGTCGGAGGAACGATGGACCTGAAAGGACTTCATAATATTTTTCCTTTAGCTTATGCGGAGGCCCCCTATCGTAAATTTCAGGAATATAATAATATGAGGGGGGTGACACATACCCGTGAAGGTTATGCGGGAATTCAGCGTTATCCTTATATCTGGGCTGGAGACTGGGGAAGTGAATGGCAGTGGTTTGAACCGGTGATACGTGCAGGACTTAATATTGGTATGAGTGGTGTGGGTAACTGGACTCATTGCATGGGAGGATTTGAACAATATTCTCCTTACGATACAGAATTATATACTCGTTGGGTACAGTTCGGTATGTTTTCACCTATCGCCATGGTGTTCGGTATGGACCATCCCCGTTACCATGAACCTTGGACTTATGGTCCGGAGGCTTTGGCCAATTTCATCAAATATGATAGTTTGCGTTATACATTGATTCCTTATATTTATAGTAATGCCTATCAGCTTTATAAAACGGCACGTCCCATGATGACTCCTTTAGTGATGGACTATCCTCAGGATGAGAATACTTATCAGCTGACACGTCAGTATATGTTCGGGCCATGGATGATGGTTTGTCCTGTCACTACCAAAGGTGCACTGAGCCAACATGTTTATTTTCCCGGTGGAGAATGGTTTGATTATGAAACCGGTGAGCGTTACGAGGGCCGTCAATATAAATCTTTTCTTACTCCGTTGGATGTGTTGCCTATCTATATAAAAGCCGGAGCTATTATTCCCATGCAACCTGTTATGCAGTGGGTAGATCAGCACCCTGTAGAGATGATAACATTGGATGTCTATCCGTCAGGCATTTCTTCTTATGAGATGTATGAAGATGATGGTATATCAATGGATTATCAAAAAGGGATTGGTTCATTGACCCGTTTTACCAGCAGGCTTGCTGATGATAGTTGGACGTTTACTGCAGATAAACCGGTAGGGAAGTACAAACCTGCCAAGCACACTTATCTAGTAAAGGCTTATTTGCAGAACGCTCCGCAATCTGTGATAGAAAATGGTAAATCGTTGCCCGTTCTTTCATCAGTTACAGATGCAGAGCGGAATACAGGCTGGTTTTATGATATAGAGCATAAACGTTTGTATGTGAAGACAGCCGGAGATAACCGTCAGAAAATTGAAATTGTGGTACAATAACTTAAAGGGATGATTCTATGAGAAAAATTATCGGTTTTCGCACTTTATGTGTAGGTTTGGGAATATGGGTGGGGACTGTTGTGGTTTCTGCTCAGGGGGAGTTCAAGGCATTACCTTGGAGTCAAAGTACTGCTTATAATTCTTATCTGATGCGTGATGTACATCGGCAGTTTGCATCCCGGCAGTCAGCCATTCAGCAAGCATTTACTTCTCCTGCCGGGATGCAGGAGTACCTGGAGGGTTGCCGTGAACGATATAAACAAATAGTAGGTACTTTTCCTGAAAAAGAGAATTTAAATGTTCAGGTGGTGGGGAAGATACAAGGTACCGGCTATTATATAGAGAAAATAATTTTTGAAAGCAAGCCTGGCCGCTATGTCACAGCACATCTTTATATGCCGGAGAACATGACTGTTCCTGTTCCGGCAACATTGGAACTTTGCGGACATGGATTGAATGGTAAAGGTTCTTCGTCTCATGCCGCTATGCTGATGGCATCCAATGGTATTGCTGTACTAGTGGTAGATCCCATAGGCCAGGGAGAACGGTTGCAACTTATTGATAGGGAAGGAAAACCGCTGACACGGGGGGCTACCACGGAACATACCTTACTGAATGCGGGCTTTAACTTGCTTGGTACTAGTTTGGCGGCACAGGAATATTGGGATAATCATCGGGCTTTGGACTATTTATTGACTCGTAAGGATATTGATTCGGAGCGTATCGGAGTATATGGATCTTCTGGTGGTGGTACTCAGACCGCTTATTATATAGGTTTGGATCCCCGTGTAAAGGTAGCGGCCATTTGTAGTTTCTTTTCTACCCGAGAACGTACTATGGAGTTGCAAGGTCCTTCCGATGGTTGCCAACATATACCATACGAAGGGCGTGAACAACTGGAAGTACCTGATTTTGCTTTAATGATGGCTCCACGGCCTTTATTGATTTTAAGCGGTAAATATGATTTTGTCGATTTATGGGGTGCACAACAAGGGTTTGCTGAATTACAACAGTGCTATAAAGTATTGGGAGTTCCCGAAAAGGTGGATATGCTGACAGTAGAAACAGGGCATGGACTTGGAACTGAAAAAAGGCAAAAGTTGGTCAGTTGGTTCAAGCGTTGGCTGAAAGATGATCAATCTCCGGTGAAGAAATCGGCACAAGACCGTTTCCGGTTGTCTGATATGCTTTGTACGACTAAAGGACAGGTGAATGTATCTATGCCTGGAGCACTCAGTATTATGCAGGAAAATGTGAATCAGCTGGATGAGTGGGCTTCCAAGCGTGAGGCGTTTCTTTCGAAAGGAAAGAAAACTGTCCAAGCAAAGATGCTGGATTTGTTAGGTCTTAAAGGTCTTCCTGACCATAAAATAAGAATTGAAGCAACCGGACATGATTCAATGCGTGAATATGAACAATATAAGTTTCAGCTTATAAGGGAAGGGGAGATGCCTGTTCCTTGTATTCTTATCATGCCGTCCAGAGCGAATGCTGATTCTCCTGTTGAGTTAAGGTTACAGGAAGAGGGAAAAGGAACTTATTTGAGTGAATATGCGAATTTTGCTGCTGCCTTGACGGAAGGAAAAATCTTGTTGTTGGCAGATTTGCGCGGATTTGGGGAAACAACGGATCCTGCATTCTATACGGATGCTAAATATTGGAACCGTGAGTATCGCAATGCAATGGTCAGTATGCATATAGGGCGTCCTATTATGGGACAACGTGTTGTCGATATTTTGACTTTGCTTGATTTTTGTTCAGAACACGAATTTCTGAAAGGACACCCCGTCAAGGTATTTGCCAATGGTATTTATGGTCCGGTTGCAATTCATGCTGCTTATTTGGATGAAAGAATCAACAGTGTGGAGATAAAACATAGCGTGAAGACTTGGAAGGAATACATTGAGAGGCCTATGCAGTGGGATATGTATTCTAATGTGTTGTATGGTGCTTTGAAATATTATGATTTACCGGATTTGATAAGGTTAAGCAATTGTCCCATTCGTTTTGCAGATTAAAAAATAGAATTCATTTCCACTGTAGGAGCATATTAAATGCCCAAAGGAGGGCACAGCAATCTGCTCCTGCAGTGGATGGAATATATGGCTTGTCTATTTCTTTTCCAGGAAATCAGCACGCATCGGGCTGAAACAATCTATCAGCATACCCGGCTCCAGGCATACACAACCATGCACAGCATCCGGTTCCTTATATAGACAGTCGCCGGCCGATACAATTTTTTTCACACCATTGATGGTGAACTCAAATTTTCCACTTTCCACATAGGTCACTTGTGAATGGATATGATGGTGGACAGCTCCTACAGCTCCCTTTTCAAATTTTACTTTAACAACCATGATGTCATCATTGTAACCCATGATCTGGCGCACTACACCTTCGCCTGCAGGTTCCCATTCTTTGCCTTCTGCAAAAATGAAGTTTTCACTACCTGTTTTCATAACCTTTTTTTCAGTGTTTTTGTTTGTTTCTTCAGTACACTCTTTGTTGCTCTCTTTTTTTTCACTTTGTGCATTGCAGCTCTGCAATAGTAGTGGTGCCATCAAGGCGCAAGCATACAATGCGGTTCTTACCTTACGATTCATGATCTTGCATTTAATATAAAATGAATAACTAAAACTTTTCTTCAAATATACTTATAATATGGGGAGGGTAGTTCGTCGTGATTAAAATATACGAGGAAAAGACCAAATATTACAAATCCAAGCTCCGGAAAATGGCTTATTTTGCTTCATAATGATATTTAAACTTGAATCAAAACACTAAAACAACAATGAAAAGCACATTAAAGAAGAACTGGGAAAGAATTGTCCTTTGCCTGTGCATGGCAAATTTTGCTTGTATAGGTATAGCCCAAACTAATAAAAAATTAGATGACCAAGTTATAAATACGATGAAAACCGCCACTCGGTTTATGATGGACAAAGTGAGTTATAATGGTGGCTTCGTATGGAATTATTTGCCGGATATGTCCCGTTCATGGGGAGAGATGGAAGCCAAGAGGACAATGGTATGGATTCAGCCGCCGGGAACTCCTTCTGTCGGTCATTTGTTGCTTGACGCTTATCATGCTACAGGAGATGAGTATTATTATGAAGCTGCGAAAAAAGTGGCTAACACCTTGATTTGGGGACAGCTTGAATGTGGCGGATGGAATTATGTGTTCGATTTTGCAGGAGAGAACTCCTTAAAGTCCTGGTATGATACCGTTGGTAAAAATGGCTGGCGTCTGGAAGAATTTCAACATTATTATGGAAATGCGACTTACGATGATGCGGGTACTATGGAGGCTGCCAAATTTCTACTTCGTATGTATGTGGAAAAAAATGATCCTGCTTTCCGTCCGGCTTTGGAGAAAACCATTGATTTTGTCTTGAAAAGTCAATATCCGGTGGGCGGATGGCCTCAACGGTATCCTTTGATGTATGATCACCCTTTTCAAGGTAAGAAAGATTATTCGTCTTTTATTACTCTGAATGATGATGTGATTCCTGATGCGACCGAGTTTTTGATTCAATGCTATCAGGCAATGGGGTTGCAAGGGGTAAAGGAGCCTATTATGCGTGCTATGTACTTGATGATTTCCCTTCAACAAGGGGAACCTTATGCAGGCTGGGCAGACCAATATACAGTAGATGATTTGAAACCGGCTCATGCCCGTTCTTATGAACCGCGCAGTGTGAACACCGGTACTACCGTCCGTCTTGTTAATTTAATGATGGATTACTATAAACTTACAGCTGATACTCGTTTCCTGTCGGGGATTCCTGCTGCAATTCGTTTTTTGGAATCAATGAAATTACCGGAATCGGATGTGAAGAAATGGAAGAGTCAGTCGACTAATCCGGAAGCTATTTTGGTTCCTCGTTTTGTAGATCCTGATACTGGTAAACCACTGTATGTCCATCGTAAAGGAAGTAATGTGAAAAACGGTACTTATTATATAGATCAGAATATAGAAAATACAATAGCTCATTATAATTCGGCAACTTTTGTGAATCCAGGTGAACTGCGTCGTCGTTATGAGGAAGTGAAAAAACTTCCTGTATCCGAATTGGCGAAGAATTCACCTTTGCTGCAGGATCATTTGGTTCCTTTACCTAAATATTATACTCGTTTACGTGGAAAAGCTACGGAAGAAGTTGCCCGGAAATTGGTGAAATCACTGACTAAGGACGGTTGCTGGCTCTCTCCTTTAAAGTCAACCTCGAACCCGTATAAGCCATATACTGTTTCAGGACCTAGTGAGGAAACGAAATATATAGCTACCTTTGTAGGGGACGAGCACGATACATCACCTTATCCGTGTACCACCGGAGAATTGTGCATCTCTGTTGGGGATTATATTGATAATATGATAAAATTAATTAGTTACCTTGAAAAGTAAAGTTTGTTAGGTATAGGTTTATGAAGAATACTGTAATTTGTTTATTGTTGTTTGGGATAAGTCTGACGGCTTCTGCTCAAGAAAAGGTGGAAACAGTCTCTATGCGTTATGAAACGCAGAATGATATGCCGCTGTTCTATCAGAAGATGAAAGAAAACCTGACTTATCCTATGGCTTGGGGAAATTCTTCCATCAGAAATTTCAAGAAGTGGCGTGAGGAAGCTCGAAAAACGTTATTGGATTGCATGTTGCCTGCTCCTCCTGCTACGGCTTTTGATAAGGAAGTGATAGATACCGAGCAACGGAATGGATATAGGGCGGAGAAGATTTTGTTCAGTGTTTCGGAATATTCTCGTGTTCCCGCTTATCTGTTGGTTCCTGACGGGAATGGCCCGTTCCCGGCAGTATTGCTGCTTCACGATCACGGTGCGCATTTTTCGATAGGGAAAGAGAAAATGGTACGTCCGTTCGGTGTGGAAGCATCTGTACTGGCCGATGCGGACGATTGGGCGGAAAAATGTTATGACAAACAGTATGTAGGTGATTATCTGGCAAGTCACGGATATGTAGTGCTTGCTGTGGATGCCTTGTTTTGGGGGGAACGGGGACGTAAGGAAGGAGTACGCTATGACTCACAGCAAGCGTTGGCGGCCAATATGTTACAGATGGGAATGTCTTGGGGAGCCTTGATAGCCTGGGATGATATCCGTAGCGCGGAATTTCTGGCCTCATTGCCCATGGTTCATAAGGAAAAGATAGGTACTATGGGATTTTCTATGGGAGCACATCGTGCCTGGATGGTCAGTGCCGCTACAGATGTGGTGAAGGCAGGCGCTGCTGTGTGCTGGATGAATACTACAGATAGCTTAATGACACTTACCAATAATCAGAACAAAGGCGGGTCTGCTTATTCCATGATTATTCCCGGAATACGGAATTGGATGGATTATCCTCATGTGGCATCTATCGCCTGCCCCAAACCGATGTTGTTCATCAATGGCTTGCGGGACAAACTTTTTCCTGTAAAGGGCGTTGAAAGCGCTTTCTCTACCATGCAGGATGTATGGAAGAGTCAATCGGTAGAAAATCTGTTGACTACCAAGTTCTATGATTTGCCCCATTTTTGCAGTAAGGAGATACAGGATGATATACTTGAGTTCTTTAATCAAAATTTAAAATAGAAAGCGATGAAAATTAAGATGTTGATGGCATTTGTTGCCTTGTTGTTTTCTGCTTTTACGGCAGACCGCACAATTACTATCTTTATGATAGGTGACTCGACTATGGCTAACAAACCCTTAGAGGGAGGTAATCAGGAACGTGGATGGGGCCATGTGCTGGGAGGATATTTCAGTGAGAATATTCGTGTGGAAAACCATGCTAGAAATGGTCGGAGTTCTAAAAGTTTTATTGATGAAGGATTGTGGGAGGTAGTAATTAATAAAGTAAAGCCGGGTGATTATGTTTTTATTCAGTTTGGGCATAATGATGAGAAGGCCGATGAGAAACGTCATACTGATCCCGGATCTACTTTTGATGCCAATCTACGCCGTTTTGTAAAAGAAACACGTGCTAAAGGGGGAATTCCCGTGTTGTTTAATGCCATTGTCCGTCGTAATTTCCGGAATAATAAAAATGCGGTAGCCGAAGATGATGTGCGCAAGGATTTGTCAAAGGGGAGTGTTTCTCAAGATGGAGAAGTGTTGATTGATACTCATGGAAAATATTTGGAGTCTCCGCGTAACGTGGCAAAAGAGTTGGATGTGCCTTTTGTGGATATGAACAAGATAACGCATGATTTGGTGCAGGAGATGGGACCGGAGGCTTCAAAAAAATTGTTCATGTGGATTCCTGAAGGTGTGTGTGCAGCTTGTCCGAAAGGGCGTGAGGATAATACGCACCTGAATGTATATGGGGCGCGTACTATTGCTGGTTTGACGGTGGATGCTATAGCTAAAGAGGTTCCTGCATTGGCGCCTTTTGTACGTCATTATGATTTTGTAGTGGCAAAAGATGGCAGTGGTGATTTCTTTACCATTCAGGAAGCGATTCATGCTGTCCCCGATTTTCGTAAAGCAGGACGCACTACTATTCTAGTCCGTAAAGGGGTATATAAAGAAAAAGTGGTTATTCCTGAAAGCAAGATTAGTGTTTCTTTGATAGGTGAGGACGGAGCAATTCTGACAAATGATGATTTTGCTGCTAAAAAGAACTATTTCGGAGAAGAAATGTCTACCTCCGGTTCATCAACCTGTTATATCTATGCTCCCGATTTCTATGCTGAGAATATCACTTTCGAGAATAGTGCCGGCAGAGTGGGGCAGGCAGTGGCCTGTTTTGTTAGTGGAGATCGCGCTTATTTCAAAAACTGTCGTTTTTTGGGAAATCAGGATACTTTGTACACTTATGGCAAAGACAGTCGTCAGTTTTATGACCATTGTTATATAGAGGGTACAGTGGATTTTATTTTTGGCTGGTCTACGGCATTGTTTAAGGATTGCACCATCCATAGTTTGGGTGATGGGTATGTTACCGCTCCTTCTACAGATCAAGGCAAAAAATATGGCTATGTTTTTATAGGCTGTAAATTGACGGGTGTGGCTGAGGCTCAGAAGGTGTATTTGTCCCGTCCTTGGCGTCCTTATGCACAGGCTGTTTATATTCATTGTGATTTGGGAAAGCATATTCTTCCGGTGGGTTGGAACAACTGGGGCAAAAAAGAAAATGAGGAAACCGTATTCTATGCTGAATACCGGAATACGGGAGAAGGGGCGGCTACCGCTTCGCGTGCTTCGTTTGGAAAGCAGCTGAACGATATCAGTAATTATAATGAAGCACAGATTTTGGCAGGTGATGACGGATGGAATCCGGTGGAAAATGGAAATGTGTTGTTGCAGAATTTAAAGAGATAAGCTGTTCTTTCTACCAGTAATAATACTTTGTCACTGTAGGGAGGAATTCTATTTGCTCCTATGGAAAGTGTCAGGGAAGAGTAGAATGATAAAAGGGGGATTTAACTTTGCCCCTTTTATTTTTTTAGGAACTTGTATGTCAGTATCTCTCGTTTTTTATGTATTTTTGCCATACTATATATGAAAATCTACGAAATGAAAAGACACATTCTGTTTATACTTACTTTGCTGCTCTTTTTTTATGCAAAAAGTCAGCCTAATTGTATCTTTACTCATTATTCTTCGGAAAACGGTTTATCTCAGAACTCCATCATGAGCATGGTACAAGACCATAATGGAGTTTTATGGTTCTCTACTTGGGATGGAATCAACCGGTTCAACGGTTATGACTTCAAAGTTTATAAAGCCAGACAAGGGAATAAAATTACTATGACTAACAACCGGGTAGACTTATTGGAAGTAGACCCTTATAATTATATTTGGCTGCAAACGTATGATTACCGTGTGTATCGTTTTGACCAAAGAACAGAGAAATTCGAACAAATCCCTGCTGAAGGTGAAGAGGAGGGTATGCGTTTCTCTTCTATTAAAATATTGCCCGACAGTGTCATTTGGCTACTTTCTGAAAATGAGGGGGCTGTCCGTGTGAAAACAAACCCTAAAGATTACAGTATAACTACCCAAGTATATGCTACTCATAGTCGTGGAGGAAATGCCGTTCATATTAATCAGGTTTTTAGCGATGCTTACAATCAAGAGTGGTTGCTTACTGATAACGGTCTGCTGAAGATTACGAATGATAAAGAAGAGCCTGTCTCTTATTTTGTGAATATCCAGTCAGGCAAAGATGAACCCGTACAGGCCTTCTACTCTTTTTGCAGTTATGGTGACGAACTTTATTTTGGATCAGACAGAGGACGGATATGGTGCTATTCTTTGCAGAATGAAATCTTTCGTCTTTGGGAATTGCCGGTAAAGGATAAAGTGATTGCTATAAATGAAATAAAAGGTACGGGACTGTTGATAACGACTGCCCATGAAGGATTGATATTGTATCATTCGGATACAAAAGAGTGTAAAGTCTATAATAAGTCCAATTGTCCCGAATTCCCGGCAGACGCTTTCCGTTCTGTTTATGTTGACAGTAAGCAGGAAGCATGGTTTGAGATGACCGAATGGGGAAAGGTTTGTCATTTCAATCCTTTGACAGAAGTATTTAAGCAAGAAAAGATGCAAGTGGAGCCTCGTGGTGCCGATCGTTCCTATCCCAGTTTTCATATTTGTGAAGACTTGAACGGTAATTTGTGGGTACATCCGCAAGGAGGAGGGCTTTCTTGGTATGACAGAGAGGCAAATCGGCTGTTGCCTTTCTATAATGATCCCGATTCACCCGATTGGCACTTTTCCAATAAATTACATTCCATGTTATCCGATAAGCAAGGCAATCTTTGGTTATGTACTCATTCTAAGGGGTTGGAGAAGATTACTTTTTTAGGAAGCCAGTTCCATATTTATCCCCGCATGGGTCACAGTTATGACTTGAATTCCAATACGGTACGTGCGTTGTTTGAAGATAGCGAACATCGCATCTGGATGGGAAAACGGGATGGTCAGATTGAAATTTATTCTTCTGATTTAGATTTTCAGGGTATTCTGACTGAAGAGGGGGATATAGCCAAATCTGGCAGGCCGTTACGGGGAGTTCCTTATCATATCATGCAAGATTCTCACGGAAACATTTGGATTGCGACCAAAGGGGATGGTATTATTCTGGCAGAAAAGGAGGGGGCCCATTTTAAGTTTACTCGATTCAAATATGATGAAGATGATATTTATAGCCTGAGTCATAATAGTGTTTACTGGTTACATGAAGACAAGCATGGACGCATTTGGGTGGCAACTTTCGGTGGAGGGTTGAATTATATTCAGAAAACTCCTGAAGGGAAATATGTGTTTATTAGTTCTAGAAATAACCTGAAAGGTTTTCCGTATGACCGTTGTTACCGTGTACGCCATATCACTTCTGACAAGAAAGGGAATATATGGGTGGGGAGCAGTGATGGCGCGCTTAGTTTTAAAGAGGATTTTAAAGATCCGGAGTCGATTGTGTTCCATCTTTATGCACGTATCCCCGATGATATGAATTGTCTGAGCAACAATAACGTATATCGGATTGTAACCACTTCTCAAGGAGAAGTTTATTTGGCTACATTTGGGGGTGGTCTTAACCGGCTTGTTTCCATGAACGGAGAAGGGGGAGCTGTTTTTAAATCTTATACAGTGAAGAACGGCCTGCCTTCAGATATCCTGTTGTCTGTAGAAGAGGATGGCGCAGGAAACTTGTGGATAAGTACGGAAAACGGATTGAGTAAATTTATTCCGTCCGAACAGCGTTTTGAAAATTATAATGAACGGGATTTTGGGGGCAAAATACGTTTTGAGGAGGGGACATCGCTGAATCTTAGTTCCAGTACCCTACTCTTTGGCACCAGTCGTGGTATGCTTTATTTTGAACCGGAACATATCAAGAAAAGCAATTATGTTCCATCCATTGTTTTCGGAACGTTGAAAATATCCAATCAGGAGGTGATTCCGGGTGTATCAGGCAGTTTGTTGCGACAGTCTCTTGATAATACAGAACACCTGGTACTTTCGCACAAGGAGAATATTGTAACTTTGTCCTTTGCAGCCTTGGATATGATTTATCCTGAAAATATCCGTTATGCTTATCGTTTGCATGGATTTGATAAGGAATGGAATTATGTGGATAAACAACGTACCGCTACATACACCAATCTGCCGAAAGGGGATTATGTATTTCAGGTTAAATCGACCAATAGTGATGGGGTTTGGGTAGAGAATGAGCGCAGTTTGAGAATCACCATTCAGCCTTCGTTTTGGGAAACGGCTTGGGCTATGGCAATTTATATTCTTGCTTTTCTGTTGATTCTGTTTTCAGGAGTATATATATTGTTTACCATTTATCGTCTGAAACATGAAGTGTCTGTGGAACAGCAGGTTTCTGATATAAAGCTTCGCTTTTTTACAAATATTTCTCACGAACTTCGCACTCCGCTGACATTGATTGCAGGTCCAGTGGAATATGTTCTGAAAAACAAGACTTTGCCGGATGATGTACGTGAGCAATTGCATGTAGTAGAACGTAATACCGACCGTATGCTTCGCTTGGTGAATCAAATTCTTGATTTCCGCAAAATACAGAAAAATAAGATGAAGTTGCGTATAGAGCAGATAGATATTGTTCCTTTTGTACACCATATCATGGATAATTTTGAATCGCTGGCTGAAGAGCATCATATTGATTTTGTATTCGAAAGTGAAATGCCTTCCTTGAAACTGTGGGTAGATGCGGATAAGTTGGAAAAGATTGTCTTCAATCTGCTTTCCAATGCTTTCAAGTATACTCCACAGGGTAAGATGATTACGCTTTTCATTCATGAAAATGAACATAATGTGGCGATTGGTGTGCAGGATCAAGGTATAGGAATTTCTGAAAGCAAGAAAGCTTCCCTTTTTGTCCGTTTTGAAAATCTGTTGGACAAGAATTTGTTTAATCAGCAAAGTTCTGGTATCGGTCTTTCTTTGGTTAAGGAATTGGTGGAACTGCACAAAGCGACTATCCGTGTGGATAGTAAAGAGGGGGAGGGCAGTTGTTTCACGGTTGAGTTTTTGAAAGGCAAGGAGCACTATACGGAGAATGTAGAGTTCATTCTCTCTGATTCTGTCGAAATGAAGCCGGAAGAGGTGGAAGAATCTGTTCAGGGACATGAAGAGAAGAGGAATGAAAGCAAAACGATGTTGCTGGTTGAAGATAATTTGGAACTTCGTTTCTTTTTGCGTAGTATCTTTATCTCAAATTTCAACGTCATAGAGGCTGTCAATGGGGCTGAAGGTTTGGATAAGGCTTTGAAGTTTGTTCCGGATATTATTATTAGTGATATCATGATGCCGGAAAAGGATGGTATTACCATGACAGAAGATTTGCGTGCTAATATGGCGACCAGTCACATTCCGGTCGTTTTACTGACGGCTAAAACGGATATGGACAGTAAGTTGGAAGGTATGGAACTGGGAGTTGAGGATTATATAACGAAACCGTTCAGTGCTACTTACCTGAAGGCCAGGGTGGAGAATATTCTGACACAACGTGTCAAGTTGCAACAGTTGTATTGTGCGAATCTGATGAATATTCAGCCTGTTGCGGAGGAAGAACAGCAAACACAGCCTGAGATGTCTTCCCATGACCGTAAGTTTATGGAGAAACTGACGGAATTAATGGAGAAGAATATGGATAATGGCGATTTGATAGTGGATGATTTGGTACAGGAGCTTGCGGTGAGTCGTTCTGTCTTTTTCAAGAAACTGAAGACCCTGACAGGACTTGCCCCCATTGAGTTTATTAAAGAGATGCGTGTGAAACGTGCCGCACAATTGATAGAGAGTGGTGATTATAATATGACGCAGATTGCTTATATGGTGGGTATTAATGATCCTCGTTATTTCAGCAAATGTTTTAAACAACGTTTTGGTATGACACCTACCGAATATAAAGAGAATGCGAAAAATAAGCGATAACTTTTGCTGCTGTTGGTTCGTTTTTGCAGCGTTTGTTTTTTTGATTTCTTGAACGGTATGTTTAAATGTAGGGTGTTTCTTTTGTTATGTGAGTGAGTTGCTCATGTTATTTTATTATTTTTCCGGATATGCAATGGGGGTTTTTCTGAATTTTTAGTCTTTTACATAGATAATGAACTAAAAAGAAGAAAAAGATGAAAAAAGTAATTTTATTTATGGCAGGTATTTTGGTGAGTATGATGTTGAACGCTCAGTCTCGTTGGAGTGTTACGCCGGAAGCCGGCTTGGTAGTGAATAAGGAAAATGAAGGGACATCAGTTACATTAGGTTTTAAAGCCGGTGCCGGTGTGTTGTATCAGTTAAAGGAAGGGGTGGGAAAGAAGCCTTCTTTTGGCTTGAAGTCCGGGGTTTATATCTTAATGCAGAAAGGTGGGTATCATCCTATGAGCTGGGGAAACATATCAACAGGAGGAGGATTTAGCATGGATTATGAAAAAACGAATGTTGAGTCCACGCGTTATTATTTGCAATTGCCTGTTATGGCTCATTGGGGTTTTAAACTTTGTGATGATGTGCGTCTTAAATTAGCAGTAGGACCTTATGTAGCTGTAGGAATTGGTGGACGTACTAATGCTTATGTTTCTTCCTCAAAATATAATATAGATGAAGAAACAGGTGTTGGACAGTACGAATACCGGAATGATTATTACCGGTTTGGCACATTTAAAGGAAAAACAGTAAATGAGGAATTTGGTTTTGAAGCGTCCCCTCGTTTGGATTGGGGAGGAACGGCTTCTGTCGGGATTGCTGTTAAACGGATTTCATTTACTATCGGGTATGATTTGGCTTGGGGAAAATATAATAAGGAACAGAATGATTTAAGGATACGGAATCATATGGTTAGCTTTACTTCAGGGTATAGTTTCTGATAAGAAAAGGATAAATGAAACAAACATACACAAAATTCTTTGTTTAAGATTGTTAAATGAAGAATTTTGTGTATGTTTGTTTTTTATAAACACGATAAAAGTTCAATCTATGAGGAAAATGCTATTCATTACCCTTTTAATGGGCGGTCTGTGTACGACAGTTTCTGTTGCAAAAGCGCAGGAACGCTTGCCGGAATATCTGCAGGCAGAGAAATACACACAAGAAAAATTGAACACCATGTTGTTTTCTACTGTGGTGGATCCGCATTGGTTCCAGAAAGGTAATAATTTCTGGTTCGAGTACAAAACAAGTGAAGGAACCTTTTGGTATGTGGTTGATCCGGCTGCCCGGACAAAGAAGCTTTTGTTTGATAGGGATGAATTAGCTTCCCAGCTTACCGAAATTGTAAAAGATCCCTTTGAGGCACGCCATTTGCCAATCACAAATCTGAAAGCGGAAGAAGATGGGCGTACCTTTACTTTTGAAGTAAAGTCAACAAAAGATGCGACACCAAAGAAAGATGGCAAGGATAAGAAGGACAAGAAGAATGAGAAGGAAATCTTTTATTTTTCTTATGACTATCCTACCCGTAAATTGACCCATCTGAAAGATAAAGAAGACGACCTGAAGAAAATCTATTGGGGATCGGTCTCTCCTGATGGTAAAACGGTGATTTATGCCAAGGATTTGAATTTGTATCGCATGAGTCGTGAAGATTATGAAAAGGCGAAAAAAAATGAAAAGGATAGTACGATCGTGGAAATCCAGCTTACTACAGATGGCATGAAGGATTTTGGCTATGGTATTCCCTATAGTATGTTGAATACAGATACTTTATGTAATGGCAAGCGTCGTCGTGTAGGTGGAGTGTGGTCTCCGGATTCACGTTATTTTGCTATGACAGTTTCTGACAATCGCGCTGTGAAAGAGTTATGGGTAATAAATTCGATGGCCCGTCCACGTCCCACATTGGAAACTTATAAATACCAGATGCCGGGAGAAAAGGAAGCTCCCATAGAACACCTGTACTTGTTTGACTTGGTTGATAATAAACGTAAGGAAATTAAAGTCGCAGCTTATAAAGATCAAAGCATTGGCCTGGAATACAAACCAATGATGCAAAAACAGCGTGATATGGAAGATCAGGCTGCCGTTTGGCAGGGTGATAACAACCGTTTCTTCCTGACCCGCAGCAGCCGTGATTTACATCGGATTGATGTTTGTTCCTATACGATAGGACAGGATTCTGTTGTACCAGTAATAAAGGAACGGATGAATACCTATCAGGAAACTCGTCCTTTAAGAGTCTTGAATGGTGGAAAGGAAATTATTCAATGGAGTGAGCGTGATGGTTGGGCACACCTTTATTTATATGATGATCAGGGTAATTTGAAAAATCGTATCACAAAAGGTCCCTGGCACGTGGAGGAAATCTTGAAAGTAGATGACAAGGCGCGTGTGATTTATTTTACTGCCAATGGAATGAATGCGAAAGAACATCCTTATTATGAACA
>NZ_JBDFXP010000059.1:0-24243 GCF_040911965.1 Phocaeicola sp. RTP21359st1_B8_RTP21360_211022 | reverse complement strand
TAGTAATTTTGTAACAAGTTATGGATGGAGCTCTTTTCAATTAGAATACAGCGCACTTTTCAATTAGTATCTACAGCCGAATATGAGGAAATTATTGATAAATCAGCAAAAAGCAACAAACTTGCCGAAATCGCTGCAAAAGCCGCAGGAGTCAAGGATCACCCCCGCCCGGAACAACCGACAGATCAAACTCAAGACTACGCGAATAATAAACCTACTCGAAAATCATTGTTATAATGGAAATACAACATTCTATAGAATGGTTCCGTAAGCGGCTCGGTAACTTCACCGGGTCGCAAATCGGACTCCTAATGAAGAAAGGGAGAAGTGATTATTTTTCCGATACTGCCAAAACTTATATTTATCAAGTTGCATCAGAGAGGGATATGAATCCTGAAATTATCAATGATGATGTCGAGTTTGAGAAATATCTGCATCAGGTCTGTGTCAACACCAAGGCGATGCAATGGGGTACTGATCAGGAAGAAAATGCCAGAGAGCTGTATGAACGTCTGACAGGAAGACATATAGTTGAGACAGGATCATGCAAACACCCTGCCATAGAACATTTCGCAAGCAGTCCTGACGGTTATTATTACGATGAAGAAACCGGTGAAAAAGGCTGTCTGGAAATCAAATGCCCTATTCAAAGCACTTTCATGAAGTATAAAAGTGAAATACACAACAATGCGTCGCTGCTTGATGTCAAGTTCGAGTATTTCTACCAGTGCATGGCCCATATGATGTGCACAGGTGCGCAATGGACTGATTTTGTTATTTACAACCCTTTCCAGAGCAATCCTATTCATATAGTAAGGATATTGCCGGATGAAGCGGTGTTTGCCGAAATGGAGAAGCGCATTCGTGTGGCTGATGATATTGTCAAAGAACTGATTGAAGCGGAATGACGGGACAACTATTGATAAAAGAAACCCAGTTGCAACGTATCATACGTAAAACTGGAAGAAAACCATGCGAATGCAAATGCTCGTTATGCAGGATGCAATGTCACACACCATGTCTGGGTACTCCTCAGGATATAGAGAGGCTCATAGATGCCGGATATGCCGACAGGCTGGCTCCCACTTTGTGGGGAGCCGGGATAATCATGGGCGTGATTGATATTCCCATCCCCATGATTCAAGCTGTTGCGGGTGACGAATACTGCATATTTTACCATAACGGACTATGTGAACTTCATGACAAGGGATTGAAGCCTACCGAAGGACGTTTGTCACATCATTCCACACGCCTTGATAATTTCAAGGCCTCTAAAAGTATATCTTGGAATGTCGCTAAAGAATGGCTTTCCGAAGAAAATGCAGAAGTTATTGAACGTGTAGCTGATAAATTTAGTAGAAACTAAAAACAATAGAGCGATGAATACAAGCTATAAAGAAAACACCCCTGACAACTTTTGGCAAATCAGATGGCTTGACAGGTATATGGAAGGTCACAACGGGTTCATTGCAGGCGGGTGTTTTAAAAACATCCTTTCCGGTGAACGTGTAAAAGATATAGATATATTCTTTGAAAGCAACGATGACTTCCAAGATGCAGTAGATTTATTCAATAGCGACGGCTATGTGAAAGATGGCTGGAAATTTAAATATCGTAATGAAAAGGTATGTGCCTTTCAGAAAGACGGTGAAAAAATATGGATTGAATTTATCGAATCTGAATTTGGTACGCCGGAGGAAATACTTAGGAGCTTTGATTTTACCGTTGCGAAAATGGCTTATTTCAAGCAACCTAAATACGACAATAGCGATGATGATATTCCTTTTTCATCAGAAAAAATAGTTGGCTATGAATACCGGCTACTCCATCATGAAAACTTTTTCGAGCATCTTCACATGAAAAGGCTGGTTATTGATGAAAATATTCCTTTCCCAATTAGCACATGGGAGCGTACATATCGGTATAAAGGATATGGTTACAACATGTGCCGGGAAACCAAGAAAAAACTTTTAGAAGCTATTCAGAAAACGAATTTAGATTCTGCCGATTTGTCTATGTACAATAATGGTGGATGGGACTAATAAAAATATGGAACAATGAATACACAGATAGCAATCCAGGAAAGCGATCTTGAACTGATCGTCAGTGAAAAGACGTTAGGTAGTCTTACTACCAACGCAAAGCAAATCAGAGATATGGTAAAAGCCGCTTTGCCAATGTATGATATCTCCAATTATAACGATGAGAATATCGATCAGGCAAAGAAAGACAAGGCAGCTTTAAACAAGGCGGCGAAAGCCCTCAATGCCAAACGTCTTGAAATTGAGAAAGAATTCATGAAACCTTTCAGGGAGTTCAAGGACGTTGTAACCGAAACCGTGAAACTTATCGGCGAGTGCTCTGCCAAGATTGACACGGTAGTCAAGCAAAACGAACAGCAATACAAGGATAGAAAGAAAGCCACTATCAAGACTTACTTTGATGGATTGAATGTTAACCTTGTAGACTTCAATAAGGTTTTCAAGTCTGAGTGGCTCAACAAATCCGCAAGCATGAAGTCTGTATGCAACGAAATTGATTCCATATTCTCCAAAGTCGAGAACGAACTTTCCACGCTGAAGGGGTTTGGTGAGGATTTCGATGTCCTTCGTACTTATTATATGGATACGCTCAATATCGCATCCACCATCCAGTATGCCAACCGTCTGAAGGAGCAGCGTGAGCGTGCCAAAGCAGCAGAAGAAGCGCGCATCAAGGCAGAGCAGGAAAAAAAGGCTGCTGAAGAAGCGCAGATGAAAGAGGAAGCGGAACGAGCCAAACAGAATTCAGTCAATCCATTTGCAAGAGCCAGTCAGCTGGTCACCAATGAACCACCTTCCTTTGTCGAGCAAACCAAAGCTCAGGAACCGGAGCTTCTGACGAGAGCTTTTACTGTTACCACAACTCGTGAAAATATAATCGCTCTTGGTGACTTCATGAATGATAATAATATTGATTTCGACAAGATTGAACTTGCAGATACCCTATGCAATACAGATTTGAATTCCATTGTCAGAATGCTTGAATATAGTGCAAATCTGATAGACAAAACCTCTACCAAACCTTGCGAAGCAGATAAGGCAAGGCAATTCAGAAACATGATAAAGAAAATTCAAAAGAAAATAGAACAATGAAAATTACAATCAGCAAAACAACCGAGTTTGAAGCGGTCTACCTGAAAGTGGATGCAGGTGTACGCTATTGGGAAGACGCAGAAGTAAACGGAGTTAGTGATTCTGAAAATCCGCCAACTATTCCTTGTGCTGAATTTATCCATGCCGATAATGAATACCGCTGGCGACCTATTATCGACATCGACAATGGAGTTATCACTAATTGGGAAAAAGGTTTTACCGCACAAGTTCACTATAAGGTATGCGATGATGGCATTTATACAGTTACTGATAAAGATGGCAACATCATTGTTGAGCATGAGGGTTACGTTCCATCCATCATGTGCCCGGAAGATGAAGGATATGGCGACTACATCATTATGAATATTGACGAAAATGGATTTATTCAAGGATGGGAAAAAGAATTGATTAGTAGAATTATAAAAAAGTATGAGGATTAAATGAAAGCATTATTTAAAATGGACTTCGATTGCGGAAGAATGGGCAATCTTGAAGGAGTATTTATTGCAGACACAGAAGATGTCGAATACTTAGTGAATAACAAAATCAGTGTTTACTTCGGTGAAGTACTTGGCAAACACTCTGAAATATCCGGGTGTGTGGCTGAAAGTGAAATCAAACAAATAACCACCGATGAAAATGTAATCAAGATAGTTGAAGAATATGGGCTCAACAGTGGGTATAATCCATTTGAATACACTCTTTGTACATCAGAAACGGAAGATATACCAGACAACGGAGTTGATTGGGATGATTGTACTGTACAAGAATACATAGACTTTATGAGGAAAGGTATAATACCCCAATATTACGAGAAAGATTATAAAGAATGGCTAAGTAGCCAAAAGGAGGATTAAATCATGCAAGACTATATTTCAGATTGGTTCATCCCGATGGACTTTGGGTATGACATTCCGGACGAAGAGCCGGATGGTGAGGACAACTTTAATTTTGACTGAGAGTGGTATGAAAGAGTATATTTATTTAATCCTGTTTCTGATAATAGGAATTGTTGTCGGGAATAGGGTATTCAATCACTTACACGCATGGCTGGGCGTAACAATAATATCAGCCACAATAATTTTCTTTATTTACAAACTGATTAAAACATTGAAAGATGAAAAGACTGATTAAGTTAACGATGGTATGTATGACCTTAGTAATGTTTGTCTCCTGTGAGAGAGTAGCCCCTAATTATGCAGGTGTCCTTATGGAGAATTACGGCAAGCAGGGAAAGGAGGATTTCAAGATTGTTTCCGGCAAAGTGTCCACATGGGAATTGGGCACAGAACTTTTTCAGGTTCCGCTATTCGATCAGCGTGGAGAATTCGCTGAAGCTGTCACACTGAAAGCTGCCGACAACACGGAGTTCAAGGCGTGTCCTACATACAGCTATAAAGTTATCAAGAACCGTGCCATTGATGTTGTCTTTGACAACAAGCATATTGGCCGTGGAAGTGACTTTATGTCTTCGTTGGAAGATAACATCTTGGAACCACGTATATATGATTTGATAAAGGAAGAAAGTCGAAAGCATAAGACCGATAGCCTGATGGCTGACGGAGGGTCGTTGGTATTTGAGAAACGGTTGGAACAGATAGTTGACATGGAGTTTGAAAAAAGAGGTCTGCAACTGCTCACATTCTCCGCACAACTGGAGTTCTCCGAAAAGGTCCGTGAGAAGATTGACAGCCGGAATGAAGTGAACACCAATATATCCGTACTGGACCAACAGATTGAGGAACAGAAGAAACGCAACGAGCTGGAACAGTTGAAAACCGAACAGGCTCTTATCCAGTCAAAAGGTCTTACCAAAGAAATTCTTTACAAACAGTTCATTGACAAATGGGATGGGAAGTCGCCGATTTACGGTTCTATCCCTGATTTGATCAGAATACAGAAATAACTTTGTTACCTTGCCTTCCCGGTCTGTGAAGATAGGGAGGCAAACGGGAGGTTGGCGGAAATGGCAGACGCTAATCAAGATGTAAGGTGCAAAATTCTAGGATAACCGTTAATATCCAAGCCGGCAACCTACGAGACATCTTAGGGGAGCTGACTTGAAATCAGTGAACTGCAAAAACACCACTCATGCAGGTTCGAATTCTGCACCTCCCACTATAAATGAATAAACGTTGAATATCAAACTTTAAAAGAATTAATTATGATGCATACTTGGTTTGAATGCAAAATCCGTTACGAAAAGGTAATGGAAAACGGCATGAACAAGAAAGTAACTGAACCCTATCTGGTTGACGCGTTGAGCTTTACTGAAGCAGAAGCCCGTATCATTGAAGAAATCACTCCGTATATCAACGGTGAGTTCACTGTTTCGGACATCAAACGCGCCAACTACAGCGAACTGTTCCCCTCTGAAGAAGATGCAGCCGACCGCTGGTTTAAGTGCAAGCTGTTCTTCATCACGCTGGACGAAAAAAGCGGAGCGGAGAAAAAGACCTCCACTACCGTATTGGTACAGGCTTCCGATCTTCGCGATGCTGTAAAGAAACTGGACGAAGGAATGAAAGGTACAATGGCAGACTATCAGATCGCATCCGTAGCCGAAACCGCCATCATGGATGTATATCCGTATGAAGCTAAGGAAGTTCCGATATCCAACACTCAGATATCGGAAGGTGCTGATTCTCCTGTAGTACGCAATTTTATCCAGTCCCTACCGGATGGTTGCAGGACAACCATAACAGTAGCAGGAAAGCAGGTTGTTGTCGACAAGACCGGCAAGGACACGGTAGTAACCCCACATAAGGAAAAAGACGATGACATACGAGGAGATGATTAAAAAAGCGCAGTCGTACAAAATGCGCGGGAAGCCGAAGAATGACGAGCACCGCATACAGTCCGCTTGTGTCCGCTGGTTCCGTTTAAAATATCCGAAACTTAAAAACGTGCTTTTTGCTGTTCCCAATGGTGGCAGACGTGATGCCATCACCGGAGCGAGACTGAAGGAGGAAGGTGCGACCAGCGGAGTGTCAGATTTGATACTGCTGAAGAGCAACCGCTTCTATGGAGGACTTTGCATTGAGATGAAAAAGCCGGGAGGCCGCCAGTCTCCTGCACAAAAGGAATGGCAGAAGGATGCGGAAGCCAACGGAGCGAAATACGTCGTCTGTAAATCATTGGATGAGTTTATGAAAGTGACAATTGATTATTTGAATGACGTATGACAAACAGAAAAACTATAAACCATAAATTGAATTGCAAGTATGGAGATAAACTGTAAATATTGTCCTAAAAACGATGGGACCGGCAACTGCCTCATTAACGGATGCCCCCTGCCTCCTGTCATAAAGGAGATAGAAGAAATGCAGTCCTTTTTGGAGATAACCGCAAGTGACAATCCAAAGGAGCTTATAGACCGCCTCACTGATATAAACGTCTATCTCGCACGCTCTGGCAAGCTGCTTGCTGACGCCAAGGCATATCAGGATCAGGTGACAGCGAATGTATATGCCAGCCACATGGAATTCATCTCACGTGTTCCCGCGACTGTCGCCATGAAATTTGTCGCCGCGCAAAGTGTGACCGCCAATCAGATTGTGACATGGCTGGACCGTATAAACCGTACCCTCGTCCATGCCGGAGACAATATCAGGACCCAGATATCCTTTGCCAAACAGGATATGGCACTGCAAAGGAAAGGCTACTGATAAATAACGTTTAAATTATTGATATTCAGAAATATATTTATTGTAATCCCATAACAAAAAGTTAACTTTACAATATATATAACAAACTGATTATCAAACAATAGACATGATGAAAAAGGATACAAAAAGGAAATCATTTGTCTTCTATATAGAATGGCAGGAAGTGCTGATGGAATATCCTGAGGAGGTCAGACTTGAAGTGTACGATGCAATTATCAAGTACGCCGCATCGGGGACACTGTCGGAGCAGAAACCGTTGGCTAAAATGGCATTCTCTTTTATAAAGAAACAGATAGATGAGAATTTGCTACATGAACCTCCAAGCGGAGAAAACCACTGGAACTGGAAAGGTGGAATTACTGATGATAACCACAGATGCAGGAATTCAAGCGGCCATAGAAATTGGCGAAATTCAGTCTTGGAAAGAGACAACTTTACATGTTGCCGTTGTAAAAAACGTAACATGGAGTTAAATGCACACCATATCAAACCATTTTCTTTATATCCCGAATTGAGATTCGATATAGATAATGGCATTACATTGTGTCGAGAATGTCATGTAAGACTACATAAAGAACAAATGAAATGGGAAAAGAAAGTTTTTTGATATATAAATCGTTTTACAAGCCTATATCGAAGTTATCGGACAAGCAACTTGGAAGATTATTCCGAGCTATATTCAAGTATCAACTTGGCGAGATTATTACGGTAGAGGAGGACATTGAAATAGCATTTGAGTTCTTCAAGAATCAATTTGAAATAGATGAAAACAAATACCATGGCATTGTCGAGAGAAACCGTAGTAATGGAAGCAAAGGGGGTGCTCCGAAGAGAGCGAAGAATGATAATTCGGATGATATTGGAACAACCCAAATAAACCCAAATAACCCAGTGGGTTTTTCAGAACCCAAAAAAGCCGATAATGATAATGATAATGTAAATGATAATAATAACTCTCTCTCTAGCGCGCATACGCGTGAAAACCTGGGCGATATTTCATCAGAAACATTCGATATGGATTTAGACAAATGCTTCGCGGACCTAAAGTCTGAGGAAGGATGGCTGAGGGATGCTTGGGAACGGGCATACAGGAACGGATTCAGGAACTTCACTTTGGATGAATGCAAAGACAAATACGTTGACCTGTACTATTGGAAGCTAAAGGGGGAAGGCGTTACACACAAGTCTGTTTCAGATGCAAAACGCCATTTCTCAAACTGGTTGATAACGGAACTTAAAAAACAGAAAGATGACAGAGCAAGAACAAAAACTTTCAGCAGAGCTACAACAGATCCGACAGGAAAAGTCATTTGCGGCGAAACTGAAACAGGAACAGATATACAATCTGGTGGAGCGTCACAAAAAGACTATTCTGCAAGATTTTGAATATGACCTGACGAATCCAGCCGAATATTACGCCCATCGTGATCTTGTCAGGCAGCTGGGCAATGATTATACTGGACGTGAATTCAGGGAGTTCGAGGTTGACGAGAACAACTCGAAGGTATTGTCTTTCCTGCTGTATTACTTCAACGGATGCAGACTGGCCGAGAAAGTGTTTCCCGATGAGGATTACAAGATTCACAAGAACCTGCTGATTGTCGGGGCACCCGGCACTGGAAAAACAATGATCATGCAGATTTTCGCCGATTATCTGCGTCTGACACGGAATCCCAGCCAGTTTGAAAACCTCTCCGTCACCCAGATGATGAACTACTACAAGATGAACGGACACATAGACCTGTATTCCTACAACGAGGGGCAGTCAAAAGGATTCAATCCCGCCCCGTTCAATATCTGTCTGAACGACATAGGTTTGGAAACCGAGAATCAGAAGAGCTACGGTACCAGTCTTGACAGCGTGATAGACGAGTTTCTCTATGCGCGTTATGAGATTTACCAGCAGTTCGGGAAGAAATACCATATCACCAGCAATCTGAACATCGGTGATTTCAGGAAACGGTTTGAAGGACGTCTGATTGACAGATTCAAGAGTTTTAATGTCATTCCCCTGCTCGGAAACAGCCGCAGGAGATGACAGTTATATTAAGTTAAGCAGATGCGTTTTTAAGATTATATTATTTGAGAAACAAATAAATAAAAGTTATCTTTACATACATAAAAGAATTAATAAAAACCAAGAGCAATGAACATTACGAAAGTTTTGGCGGAAGAAGTTGCCAATAAAATGGTAGAGCCGTTAGAAAAGAAAATCAACCTGTTGCATGATGAACAGGTCAGGATTACGGAAGAGGTGATCCGAAAATCCATTCCACAGGAAATCACCGACTGTTTTCAAAAGTTTCGGTCTTATTTCTCTGTTGCATATAGCATCACACTGTTTAACGGTTCCTATGAAAAACGTGTTGCCGGACTGAAAGGATTTCCCAGCGCAAACGCTTACTATCCTCACATTGAGGCGGACAGGGAAGTTATTGAAAAGATAGACAAACTGGAAATCGAGATCAGTGCGGTAAAGGATGAGAAGACCAAGGTATATGAATCAGTCGTTGCGTCACTTCTGACATTACGGACATTCAAAAGAATCAAAGAGAATTTCCCTGAGGCATACAGACATATTGCCTGCTATGAAGATAAGGGAAAAACATCCGTATCCCTCTGCCGATAGACAATATCATGGACACTTTGAAAAAATACACCGTATGACATCTTGGGGAAGTTCACATTTTACAACTTCTCCCCTATTCTGCGGATAATCTGACTTTATTTTTTTATTTGAAAATCAAATAAAATTTACTATTATGCAAGAAACAACTCAATTGAATACACTGACCAACATCGTATTTGTCCTCACGGACGTTTTAGAAACCAACCTTCTAGAAATGCAGCAGCAATACA
Source organism: Phocaeicola sp. RTP21359st1_B8_RTP21360_211022 (assembly GCF_040911965.1). NCBI lineage: Bacteria > Pseudomonadati > Bacteroidota > Bacteroidia > Bacteroidales > Bacteroidaceae > Phocaeicola > Phocaeicola sp. RTP21359st1_B8_RTP21360_211022. The sequence continues at coordinate 14,582 of NZ_JBDFXP010000059.1, read as the reverse complement.
AGAAGGAAGGCTTTGAACTCAGACACGATTCAAAAAGAAACTTCAACACAGCCATAGCCGCGATAAAGAGATTGAAAAGTGATGTGAATCATTGCAGCGAATCCACTCAGGAAAACTTCGGCAATGATTCTGACATGGTGAACGCCATGTTGCTCACACTGATTGACAGATGCGGTGATGATGACAACCTCGCTTATAAGATGTACGAATACATTAAATCTTTCCCGTCCAAACTGAATCTAGACTTGGATTTGGATAATGCGTTCAGCCACCTGTTTAAAAAGGAGAAGTTATGAAATCGCAGAAAAATATCTTAAAATCCATTGAAGGTCTGTCCGATATAGAACTATTTGTTATTGATCTCTTTTGTGGCGCCGGCGGTTTGTCCGAAGGTGTGGAAGAAGCACGATTGGATGGAAATAGATGTGGAAAGGTTGTTTGCTGTGTGAACCATGACAAGAATGCCATCCTTTCACATGATGCCAATATCCCTGATGCACTTCACTTTATTGAGGATATCCGTACACTGGAACTTTCCCCGATAAGCACTATTGTAGAACGTATCCGTCAGCTATACCCTGATGCCATGATAATGCTTCATGCTTCTTTGGAGTGTACCAACTTCTCGAAAGCCAAAGGCGGTCAGCCGAGAGATGCCGACAGCCGAACGTTGGCAGAACATCTCTTCCGTTATATTGATGTTATAGACCCTGACTACATTCAGATTGAAAATGTAGAAGAGTTTATGTCATGGGGAGATATGGATGAGAATGGGAAACCTATCAGCATGGACAAAGGCCGGCTTTATCAGAAGTGGGTGCGCAATGTCAAGAAGTACGGTTACAACTTTGAGCACCGCATCTTAAATGCTGCCGACTTCGGTGCCTACACCACAAGAAAACGCTTCTTCGGCATCTTTGCTAAAAAGAACTTGCCGATAGTATTCCCAGAACCGACCCACTGTAAAGGTGGTAGGCAAGATATGTTCTCGCGGCTGGAGAAGTGGAAGCCGGTAAAAGATGTGCTTGATTTCTCTGATGAAGGAACTACCATCTTCAGGGAAAAGCCTCTTGCAGAGAAAACGCTTGAACGTATCTATGCTGGACTTATCAAGTTTGTAGCCGGAGGAAAGGATGCCTTCCTCGTAAAGTATAATTCTATGAGCCGTACAGGGAAATATAACGCTCCTGGGATTGACGAACCATGTCCGGTGGTAGCCACGCAAGGCAGACTTGGAGTAGCGCAAGTTTGTTTCCTCTCTAAGCAGTTTAGCGGACACCCCGACAGCAAGAACGTATCAGTGGAAGAACCGGCTGGAGCAATCACTTGTAAAGACCACCACGTTTTTGTATCGGCTTACTATGGGAACGGGCATAATCATTCGGTGGAACTTCCTGCACCTACGGTCACAACGAAGGACAGGATGGCTTTAATTGAAAGCCGATTTATGTGTTCTTATAACTTTAAGGATACAGGAAAGGATATTAATCAGCCTTGTCCTACACTTCTGACTAAAGACAGACTTTCCCTTGTATCTCCATTTTTTATGAATCAATATTCTGGAGGTGGTCAGGTGTCTGATATAAACTCGCCATGCCCCGCTGTTACCACAACACCGAAACAAAACTTGGTAACATGCCAGCCGTGGATAATGAATACTGCATTCTCAAATGTAGGTAGCAGTATAGAGGAACCCTCCCAGACCATTACCGCAAACAGGAAATGGCACTATCTGATGAATCCACAGTTCAACAGTGCTGGCGGCTCTGTTGATAGCCCCTGCTTCACATTAATAGCCCGCATGGATAAGATGCCGCCCTATCTGGTAGCAACAGAAAGCGGTCAGGTAGCGATTGAAATCTACGACAATGATAGTCCTATGACCGTGAAGATAAAGGAGTTCATGGCACTGTATGGCATAGTGGATATTAAAATGCGGATGCTTCGCATTCCGGAACTCAAAAAGATTATGGGATTCCCTGAAGATTATGTTTTAATAGGCACACAAGCTGACCAAAAGAAATTTATCGGGAATGCGGTGGAGGTTACACAAGCGAGAAAAAATACTGAAGCACTTTGCAAAGTATTGAGAAAGTTGAGATTGAAGAAATCAAAAGAAATAGCTTAATGGAAAATGGAAAACTTATATTAGATGCCTGTTGTGGCAGTAGAATGTTTTGGTTTGACAAATATAATCCTCTTGCCTTATTTGTTGACAAACGTTCGGAAACACTTACGGCCAAGGACAGGGGTAAGACAAGAATCATAGAAATAAAGCCGGATGTAATAGCCGATTTCACCAACCTTCCATTTGAAGACAATTCTTTCTACATGGTGGTGTTCGACCCACCGCACCTGAAAACACTTGGTGCAACCTCATGGATGGCTAAAAAGTACGGAAAACTGCCGAAAGACTGGCAGTCACTCATACACGATGGATTTACTGAGTGTATGCGCGTCTTGAAGCCTTACGGCACTCTTGTATTCAAATGGAATGAAAGTGAGATTAAATCCTCGGAAGTTTTGTCTGCCATCCCGTTTAAACCTCTATTTGGGCATACCACTGGAAGACAGAGCAAGACAATATGGATGTGTTTTATGAAACTGCCAATTAATTCATAACGATATAGAAAGGAGGTAAACCGAGCCTCTGAAAATCGGTAGTTGTTCTTTGACGTATTGGATTTACCGATTAATTTTTTAGTTAAAATGTGACTTTATGGTTAATAATGTGCATAATCTTGGAAACAAAACATTTAATTTACTGTTTTATTTTTATATTTGCATTATAATTTAAATATGGAGGTAATATGTGCATATTAAAAGAAGTGGGACGTTTTATTAAAAATGGAGCTTCTACATTTCGTGATGCCTCTCAAGGGCATTATAAGCAGAACTCCGAAGCTATTTCTGAAATTAGGAAAGAAATTCTAGAAAAAGACAGAAATAGGAATGATGATAAGAGAAATCTTATGGAAGACAGAAAAAATATTGAAGGGGATGTACGCAGATCTTTCAATGAAATTGCATTAAAAAATGGGTAAACAAGAACTAAAACAGCGAGAAACACAAGTTGCAACAGGCGATGGAGTTGGAAAACAATTAGAGCAGACTTTTACTGTTGATGACAATTGCCTACCTTCACCTCAAGAATTAGCTGCATATAAGAGTATTGATCCTAGAATTGTCGATTATCTTATTAATGCCTCTGTAAAAGAGCAAGCGCACCGACATAAAATGGATAGCAATAAATTGAATCTGATTAGAAAAGCTGATAGAAGAGATGGAAGAATGAATTGGTGGGGAATGTTTTTCGCATTTCTAGCTATAGTTGTAATGATAGTTCTTGCTGGTTATGCTCTTTATTTAGACAAACCTTGGTTTGCTGGGATTATGGGTGCTAGTACACTTGTATCCGTAGCATCTATTTTTATTAAAAGTAATGATAATAAAAGCAAACCATATGGTAATACCAAGAAATAATTAAAATTATTAAGACTAAAGTTAGGCGGTAAATTCAATTCTACCGCCTTTTTTGTGCCTGGGCGGATAGTTCAGGCATTTTTTATTTTAATCATAACGATATAGAAAGGAATAAAATGATAATAGCATGGTTTAGTTGCGGTGTTACATCCGCAGTTGCTTGTAAGATAGCATTGAGCTTGTATAACGATGTACAACTCTATTATATCGAAACTGGTTCCGGGCATCCAGATAATGCCCGATTTATCTCAGATTGCGAGAGATGGTACGGGCGGCCAATTCATACCATTCGCAGCGATAAGTATCTTAACGTAGAGGATGTGTTGGCTAAGAAAAGATTTATTAATGGTCCTACTGGTGCAGCTTGCACATTCGAATTAAAGAAACAAGTCCGTTACAAGCTGGAAAAAGAGTTGGGAAATTGGGACGGTCAAGTCTGGGGATTCGACTTTGACCCGAAAGAAATAAACCGTGCTGTCCGCTTTAAACAGCAATATCCTGATACAAAGCCGTTGTTCCCACTTATCGAGCGACAGATAACCAAAAAGGATGCAATGGGAATGCTTTGGAAGGCCGGCATTGAAATCCCAGCCATGTACAAGATGGGCTATAATAACAATAATTGTATCAGTTGCGTGAAAGGTGGCATGGGCTATTGGAATAAGATACGGAAGGACTTTCCGGAAGTATTTGCTCGAATGGCTGAGATTGAGCGTGATGTTGGAGCTACCTGCTTGAAAGATAAAGACGGGTGCATCTTCTTGGATGAACTACCAACGTGGCGGGGAGACCCAGTAGAAGAGATTATACCGGATTGCTCTCTTATATGCCAAATAGAATTTCAAGAATTACTTGATCGGCAGGTAGAACGAGTATTGAAAGGAGAAATTAGTATTAATGATGTAGTCTGAAAAGCTCAAAACGATATAGAAATGAATGATGGAGTTTATTTTGACCAAAATGGTAACGAGGTAATCGTAATCAATGGATTTGAATACTCACGAGAAGAATTTGATTCCCTTGTGGATATGTGTGGAGATTGCAATATGTAATAACAAAAGAAAGAAATGAGTAAAACAACAATTTATTATCTATTCCTAATAGCAATGTATATGCTGCTAGGATAGATGGAAAGGAGAAATATGGATAAAGATAAATTCAACAAAGCAATAGAAATCAACAATAAAATAGAGGAATACAAAGATCATAAGATGGCACTTGAAAATTCTAACATAAAATATGGTGGTGGATTGATATTTACATACAACAGAATGCACAATGATGTACCATTAAAGGAAGAAATTTTTGGTAAGAATTTCCTTCAGTGCTATATGTATGCTTTGGATAGTAAGATAAAAGAATTACAAAAAGAGTTTGACGAATTATGAAAAAAGATATGAAACAGACAGTAGAAGAAGCGGCAAGAGAGCACCAAACGCATTTTGAAATATGTGATGCCGAAGGTACAATAAATGGATTTATTAATGGAGTGCATAAACAGATTTATGAATCTTTTATTTCTGGTGCCGAATGGCAGTCAAAGCAATCACCGTGGATAAGCGTTAAGGAACGGTTGCCGGAAAATAACACAGTGGTTCTAACAAGAGGGGCTTATGGCTTCCTTATTTGCCAGCTTTCAACTTTGGGCGAATGGGAGACGGGAGCAAACGTGAATGAAGAAAGATTAGGTATAACCCATTGGATGTCCATCCCTTCTTTTGACGAGATACTCGAAGCCAACAGAGATGTACTTGAACGGATTAAAGATTAAGGAGATTAATATGGCAATAAAGGTTACTAAAGAAGCTAATAAGAAAAAACCGATTTACTTCCAGCGTTGTGACATATGTGGCTGTGAATTTGAATTTGAGAAATCGGATATACACAGTGAGTTTTTTGACCAGAGAGAAGGATATAATATAATATTTATTCCATGCCCTTCTTGTAGTAGTATTACTGGAGTTAAAGAAAAGATAATACGTTATGAGTAAAGTAATTGCTGGATATTATAACTCTGATGAACGTTTTATTAATCGTGGTAAAGTAACTGATATTAAGATAGATAAGGAGGAATAACTATGGGATTTACAACACCGTGTTTCATACGCAAGAGTACCTATAAACTTAGAAAGAAATTAGATGAGTTAGGATATAGATTGTTTGGGGCGGAACTTAACGAAGATTTATGTATTTTCACCTCGCCCGAATGTGGACTATATAATATTGAGTTTTTTAACAACATTCCACATCCTGACGAAACCGATAGTGTTGATTGCGGAACGAATGAGGAACTTTTTCTGGCTATAGCTGCATTAAAGGATAATACAGACAACAATCAATTATTCACTAATGGTAAGGGCGATTGGGGTATATACCGGGATGGCTCTGATGGAGGTTTATCTGGAATGGATTTCTATGGGATGCCTAATGATTTTAACTTACCATATTATCACAAGGCTACCGTAGACGAACTGATTGAACACTTTAAAGGAAAGGAGAACCAACCATGACCGAAGAACTTGTAACGTTGGAAACAGCGGAGCTGCTGAAAGAGAAAGGATTCAATGAAAGAAAATATATTATGGATGTTTCTACTTTACCCTATTGTTATAGATATTTATCTGTTCCTCCGCAATCCATTGCCCAGAAGTGGCTACGTGAAACCAAGAACCTGCATATCGAAATATCCTATATGTATGAAAACTATTGGACGTATGATATACTGACAATTCCGAAACATGACTTGATAGGATTGTCTGACAGACCTATTATCCGTTATAATACCTACGAGGAAGCACTTGAAGCAGGATTACAGGAAGCATTAAAACTTATATGATTATGGAAAATATTAATTTGAACGAACTACGGGATCGTGCTTATAAGACAGCATGTGAGCATGGTTTTCACAATAAAGAACTGAGTAACGAACACTGCCTTTGCCTTGTCATTTCCGAGCTTATGGAAGCTGTGGAAGCAGATAGAAAGGGAAGATTAGGAAAGAAATGTAAATCACGTTTTGAAATGGACTATAATCGCTATCCTGCATTAGTGGAAGAAGAAAAGCGATTTAAGTGTTCCTTTGAAAAGAATCTAAAAGATACACTTCCGGATGAACTGACAGATGCTGTTATTCGCTTGCTTGACCTTGCAGGACTTCGAGGGATAAGCCTTGAACTTGCCAACGGAAATATTGATGACTGTATTGAAGATATGGCAGAAGCCTGTAAAGACGAAACTTTTACCGAATCAATCTATTCCATCTCTACACTTCCTGTTAGATATGACGGAATATTTGATTTTTCTATTACTGTGAATGATATGATACTGTTAATTTTTGGGCTTGCCAAACATCTTGACATAGATTTGCTCTGGCATATCGAGCAGAAGATGAGATACAATGAACTAAGACCTTATGTTTAATGGAAAAAGATATTGATTATGAAAACAATTTTATTTACAATTATATTCATAATAGCTATTTTATGAGTTGGAGATCTCACAATTACATTTAAACCGTTTTCCATCTCGCTCCCTAGCTGGCATAAGGCTTTAGGCATTATCCTGTTTATGTTGGCAATGGCGGTATATAACATTGGAGAATACGCTAAAGGGTATAAGCATGGTTTCGATGATGGGATAAAGAATGTGTTGAAATACTTAAAAAGAAATGCACTTAATGGGAAATATAGCTCTATGAAAGCTCCCAATCAGACTTTATACCAAATTTGCGTGGCTTTCCAGCATTCTTGGCTTATTGAAAATCGTATTTGAAGCCCCCTAAATCTTTACTTTAGCGGTAGTTCACAATTTTGTGATAAGAAAAATAGAATAGTTAGTGGTGATTCTTTGGAGTTGTCGCTAATTTTTTTAAAGAAAATTATTCGCAAAAATGCGAATGAATAAAATTAAAATGCTATCTTTGCATTAAAGAAACAAATGAGATGGTAGTAACGTTTGATAAAGAGTATCTGAAAGAATTGTATGAGTTTGGAAAGGCGAATGATAAAAAGCATCGTTTTCAACCTGATATCGTACGTAGATATAAACGTTGTATAGATATAATAATCAGTGTCCCTGATGTAACTTCACTTTGTAAATACAATGGGCTGAGTTTTGAAAAATTATTAGGGGACAAAAAGGACTTTTGCTCTGTTAGAGTAAACAATCAATATCGTATTGAATTTACAACCACAGAGGTGCAAGGTGAAGTAGTGACTACCATCTGTAATATAATTGAATTGTCTAACCATTATAAATAGAAAGTTATGATTAAAATAGATGGCGTAGACCCTAAAATGATAGCTAATAACTTAATTCCTTTTGAACCGACACACCCGGGAGAAGTATTAAAAGATGAAATTGAATTTAGGGGTATTTCTCAAAAGAAACTTGCTAAAGAGATGGGTGTGTCTTATACTGTATTAAATGAAATTCTGAATGCAAAGCGTTCACTAAATACAAAATATGCTATGCTCCTAGAAGCCGCGTTAGATTTAGATGCGGAACCTTTGCTCAAAATGCAAACATCTTATAATTTGCAAATGGCAAAAAAAGACAACAGGTTTATGGAGAGAATTAATAAGGTGCGTAAGATTGCAGCGTTATTATGATTGATGTTAGAGAATTAAGGATTGGTAATTATGTACACCTTTTTAAGAGTTTTATTATAATTTAGGCGTGATTCCATTTGGTTTCACGCCTTTTTGTACCATTCTCTAAAGTTTTTTCAAATACTTTACAGTAACTTTCTAAAGTTTACTTATATTTCTTCATCTCCGGCAAATGTTTCCTTATGTCACTAATACGTGTTGCGTCACTCGGATGCGTACTCATGATCTCTGGCACTGAACCCGATCCGCCCGCCGACATCTTCTGCCAGAATGTGACGGCCACATTCGGATTATAACCAGCCATCGTCATAAGAATAAGCCCCATATAGTCAGCCTCGGTTTCATGTTTGCGTGAGAATGGAAGCATCACACCGTATTGTGCCCCAAGACCATAGACTATATTCCCGGCTTTCTGTATGGCGGCGGATTTTCCACTGAGAGCCTCCCCCAAAATTTTCGCTCCGTATTGTGCAACCAGCTGCTGACTCATACGCTCATTGCTATGCTTGGCCACAGCGTGCGCCACTTCATGTCCGATAACTACAGCCAGTTCGTCATCAGAGGAAACCAGATTCATCAGTCCCTCATACACAACGATTTTGCCTCCCGGCATACAGAAAGCGTTCACCTGATTATCCTTAACCAGATTGAATTCCCATGAGAAGTTCCTCACCTCACCGGACATTCCATTATTTTCCAAGTATTGTTCCGTGGCAGCGGCTATTTTCTTTCCGACACGTGTCACCATCGCTTTCTTCGTCGCGTTACTTGATATCGGTGCCGACTTGATATATTCCGAATACTGGGTCAGACTTGATGAAAGCACTTCGGAGTCGGATACAAGCAGCATCTGTTTCCTGCCTGTCAAAGGAACACTTCCACAACCGTATAACAGAAGCACGGTTGCAAATAAAGTCACAATTTTTTTCATGCACCTATAATTTTAAAAGTATGAACAAAGTTAACGATTATTTTCTAATTGTGATAAGTCGATATATGAAAAAGCATTGCACATATCATTGGACGGTATTCATACAAAGCGCGACTGAAATGAACATGTCAATATCCAACTTTAAGTTAAATCAAGTTTAACTCACTGTTAATCAGATGATTATATTTGTACACATCGCTAATAATCAGTATCTTAGCTATATAAAAGAAACCAATATTACTAACAATTAAAACATAGAAGATATGAAAGCAACAGATATTAAAATGTACATCAGTACATTGTCTATTATCAAAAAAGGTCAAGAAATTGAATGTGGTGACTTTTTAGGTGGTAGAAAGGTAAATGCCAGTCAAGAAGATGCCTTGAATAGCATGAAAAATGCTGTATATATGTATTTGTTTGCATCTATCATGAAGAAGGATAAAGGTTACAAAACAATGGCATTCACAATAACCGCTTGCAATTCTGCTATTTATGATAACAGCATGAAGACAGAGGTTGTATGTAAGGTTGGTTATAAAGAAATGATACAGCTTATCAAAGATGGGTATAGAAGTCCACTATTTGATACTCGCAAGCTGAAATCATTGGTAGATATGAGACTTAAAGAGCTAAAGATAGCATAATAACCAGCAGGGCGAAAGCCCTGCGCAACAAAAAAGAATATGACCAAGAAAGAATTAATTGCAGCACTTGCAAATGTAAATGATGACGCGGTGGTATTGTTTGGCACGAAAGAAATTCAGTTTTTCGGTGCATTTGCTACACAGGTATATATTAACTGGGATAGTAATGAGGTTCTTATAGCCAATAAGCACACAGATGCCACAACACCAGTTTACTGCGAGTTATTACATGAGGATAAAACGCATTAACATAAATCGGCAGGGCGAAAGCCCTGCGCAATATAGAAGAATATGAAAGAAAATATATTTTTAAAAGCAGTTATAGAAAAACCGTTATTGAATAATGAACCAGAAGTTTTACACCTTTTCGTTCAAATTATCAATGAAATAACTTCTTGTATGTCAGAAGACGAGTTAAGAGGCTGTATGAGCTCTTTAATAGTAAGACACCCTTATTTTAAACTGTTTTTCGATTATGGTTTCGGACATAATCATATGTGGGTGAAAGCATCAGGTTCTTTAGAAAGATTGATATTGGTTGAGTTCTAATCCGGTAGCCTTATGGCTACCACAATATACACGATTATGAAAGCAGATTTAGTTTTAGTTATCAGCCCTGAAGCCCCACTGATGAAGCAACTGGGCAAGGTATTGGGTAAGATGGTAACCCCTTATGACTTCTCTACTATAGAGAGGGGTGAAAAGTACATCACCATACAGCATGATGAAACAGGGCTTGTAGTGGCTTATACGAGTGAAGAAAGATTGAACGTAAAAATGAATTAAGAATGAAGAATGTATTAGAATCTTTGAAAGAAAGTGTCAAGAGTGGCAAAATCACAATCAGAGAGGCAGCTATAAAGCTGCATAAAGCAGGGTGGACGAGTTTTGTAGACGTGGATAAAACGAAACAATTACTTGAATTATGAACTCAATAAATGTAAACGGTTGCAGCGTATGCCAGCCCGGCAAAGAGAATTACACTACCTACAACACCAGGTTGAGAGGTAAAAGAGTGAGAATGTACCAGTACGATTACCGTACTGAAAGTGGTGAACTCTTTGCTTGTTGTGCGCCTACCTTAGAGGCGTGTAGAGAAAGACGGGACAAATGGTTGGACGCTAAAAATAAATCAGTATGTTGACAATAGAAATACCAAAATCAAATAGAAGAAAATCCGAGGAAGACGCACTTGCATCTTTCATCCTCTCGGAAATCAAAGAGAAAGGTGAATGTGTTTACTTTCATTATGGCGTAGGATGGGGAAATAACTGGCCTCATTGTTGGGCAAAAAATACTGGAAGTGACGCTAAAGACATACACCAAATTTCGGAGTTGGCGCACGATAATGTCATAAGAGCATTTATAGACAAAGGCTATTCTGTCGAGTATAGAAGTGAAATAGCTGCCGGAAGATATGTGATTATTAGAGGGTGAACTACAATGGAAACGAAAAGAGACAAAATTTTAGAGAAGCTTCGTAAGCTGATGAACCTAAAAGAATCAGCTAAAGCGTTAGGCAATGAAGGCGAAGCACATGCGGCAGCAGCAGGTATCGCCCGTCTGCTGATGGAATACAACCTGTCAGAAGAAGATATACCAGAGCAGGAGAAACTGGAGAACCCGGTAATAGCAGAAGAAATACCTTACAAGGTTGAAATGAGCAACGGTGTTTGGTATGATTTTCTTGTATCAACGGTATGCGAATATAATATGTGCCGAAGCCTTATTGTAAGCAGGCCCAAGAATTACCGTATGGTAAGGGATAAATTTCAGATCATTGGTCGCAAGAAGAATGTAGAAGTAGTGTTGTATCTGATTTCATTCTTGGCGCATCAATTTGTTATTATCGGGAAAAGGAAATATCCAAACTACAAGTATGAATGTATTCGTAAATATGGAATTACGCCTAAAACGCTTGCTATGTATATGAAATCCTTTCTGTATGGCTGCGTCATTGGTTTGGGCGATAAATTTGCTTCCATGAAGCAAGGTTTGGAAGAAACAAGTAATGTAACTGCATTGGTAGTCGCTTCAAAAGCAGAAATAGATGAATTTCTCAAAAATGAGAAGATTGGCAATGCACGAGAATCACAAGCCAAAATTGATAGGCTATGTGCTAAGGAAGGAATAAATGTCGGTCGAAATATTGAAATTCAAAAAGGGATTCATGCCGAAAGTGTAAGTGAAGACAGGAGATTAATGTAATGGGAACCAAAGTAACTAAAGATGGCAAAAGTTTACGAAAACAAGAAAGGATTCAAGATCATACAAGCCACTCGTGGCGAAATGATATGCGCGCTCAGTGAATATGGATGTGTCGGAATTTGCGACAGCTGTGGTTCCAGTAATTGCCAAGATGGATTCTACATCGCAGTCCTTAATTGCTGGTATTGTTCTGATTGCTTCCATAAGTGGTATGCCAGAGCTAAATGCTATGCTTCCGATGAATATGTTGAAAACAAGAATTTTGAATTGTATAAGGCTGTTTTAGGGATCTATTAGTTGTTTATGATGGTAATTTAATTTATAACATTTTGATATCAAATATATTATACATTCACATCTAAATATCAGGATATGAGAACGAAAACAGAAAAAGCAATCAATTTATTCGAGTCCGGGTGCCTGAAAGAAGCGTTATCCATCTTCCGCACCTTCCGCATCGGATTCACCAAAGAAGAACGCAGAACACTGCAAATTGCAAGTGAAAGTCTTGCCGGAAATGAGAACTTCTACCAACAGATAGGAATCGACACAGATTCCATGATAAGCAAATCGGTTGAAATAATCACAGAAAAGTATTTGAGCAATCAAAAAGTTTAGTGTAAAATAGGGCGTAAAGCTTGTTACATTATAACTAATTAGTTATATTTGCATTATGGAATCAATAGAAACTAAAACCACTGATATAAGAACCATATACAAGACAGAGGAATTTGAAGAGTTCTACAATGATCTAAATGCAAGGGTAAAGGATAAGTTCGAGTATACATTTGAACTTGTACAAACGGTGTATGCCTTGCCTGTAAAGTATATAAAGCATTTGGATGGAACAGACTTATATGAAATGCGTGTGTCAGTCGGCTCTAATGAGTACAGAACTGTGTTATTTGCAATTGACAACAGCAATGTCATTTTAGCAACAAAAATAATCCTGCTTAACGGATTTTTAAAGAAATCTACAAAGGATTACAATAAGCAAATAGCCAAAGCAATACGAATTTTAAAAGATTTAGCATTATGATACAGTTAGATGAAAAGAAGTTGGCAAGACTCAGAACAACCAACCAGCAACTTAATGAGAAATATGGGGAACATGGTACAGATACTCGTGAGAAGTTCAATGAGAAGTCGATGGCATGGTATTATGGTGATATACTTCGTGAACGCCGCAAGGAGCTAAAATTGACCCAGAAGCAGTTGGCGCAGAAAATTGGTAAGGAGCAAAGTTATATCGCCCGTGTGGAAAAAGGGGAAGTAGATATCCAGTTATCAAGTTTTTTCCGCATTGCGCGTGCGTTGGGTATCGAGTTTACGCCTACATTTGTTTGAAGTTAATTTTATATTCATAGAACATTTGCTTGCATTAAGGCAGAATGGAGAAGTCCGTTCTGCCTTTTTCGTTTCTGCAAGTAAAAGTTAAATCTTTGTCTTTCAGTATTTTATGATGAAAATAAAAGATATAAACCATTGTAAATCAATTATTTATTTGTATCTTTACAATATCAAAATAACACCTATTAATAACAAGTAAAAGTAAAGAGCAATGAAAACAGAAGAACTTATCAGATACTACAAAGCAAACATTGAAGCTATTGAAAAAGGATTGAACAACGACTCTCTTTCAGCAGATAAAAAATTCAGATTGGGATATACACAACAAGCGTTGGACGGATATAAGTCTGCTTTACAAGAACTTCTTGGAAATAATAACGACTAATAATAGAAGAGAGCAAATGAGCAAAGTAACAGAACTAACAAAAGAGTTTCAAAGAGTGATGTATTCCACTACATATTCATTTGAGATTGATACCGAAGATTATGTTTTCGGATTCAAAAACACAATAAAGAAGCGTACAAAAAGTTTAGCCAAGGCAAGCAAGCTAAAAGTGAAGTTAACCAATGATTGTGGTCGGTTCTTGTCAGAAACGGTGAGAGTTGTTGCTGTACGCTTCTACAAGAATGGAGAGCTTACCAAAAAATTGAAAGCAGAAGAGATATCTGCAAAGTATAACGGATAAATCATAGAGCTATGAATACTTATCATAAATTCTGTCCAAATGTATTTTTGGCAAAGTGCGATGAAAAGCACGAAAAAGGAGAAGTTATTGAGGTTACAACCAAGTATGGCAAAGAGAATGAAAGCATAGTTTTTAATCTGATTTTCGAGAAAGATGGTTTCTATTATTACTCTATCGTTCGGGCTGACGGATTTAATGTACAGGAATGGGCGAAGCAAAGAGCGAAACGCAGGCATGATTGGGCATCATTGGCTGCACAAAAAAGTAATGAGTATTTCAATCGCTCGAACAAAGATAGAGATTTCCTTTCCTTAGGCGAACCAATCAAAGTCGGACATCATAGTGAAAAGCGGCACAGGAAGATGATAGAAGATTCCTGGAACAATATGGGCAAAAGTGCTGAGCTCAGCGACAAGGCTGCCGAACATGAAAGAGTAGCCAAGTATTGGGAAAAACGTGCTGAAACGATCAATCTTTCAATGCCTGAAAGTATCGATTTCTACGAACATAAGCTGGAACAAGCTAAAGAATTCCATGAAGGTGTGAAGTCCGGCAAATACCCACGAGAACACGCCTACACTCTTACTTATGTGTAGATACTAATTGAAAAGTGCGCCAATATTCCAGTTGAAAATTGCGCCACCATAGGATAAGTATAATGACCTTT
>NZ_JBDFXP010000058.1:0-24667 GCF_040911965.1 Phocaeicola sp. RTP21359st1_B8_RTP21360_211022 | reverse complement strand
CCCGAAGGGGTGTTCTTCTGTTCGTCAGTCATATCAACAGTTTGTAATCAACAATTATATTTATGAGTTTTATTTCAAGATGGTTGCCAGAAGGCTTGCAAGAGATACCAAAATGGATGTAGCACTGATCCATATGCTGGTGCTGCTGCCAATGTCCGAGTTCTTGGCTTTTGTCTTATTGGGCGTTACATAGATGATATCGTTCTGGCGCAGGTAGTAATAGGGAGATACAACCAGCTCTGCATTATTAAGATTCAAATTGATAATCTCACGCTTGCCTTTTGCATCTTCACGAATCAGTTTCACATTGTCACGGACGCCATAAACAGTCATATCTCCCGCCATGGCAAGAGCTTCAAGGATATTTACCTTTTCATTTCCTACGGTAAAAGTACCCGGACGGTTCACCTCTCCCAATACCGAAATTTTGTAATTTGCCATACGGACTGTAACGATAGGACTCTCTTTCAGATAGGGCTGCAATTGCTCACGGATCAAATCTTCCGCCTCGTTTTTCGTAAGGCCGCCTACCTTCAGACGACCGATAACGGGGAAATCTATCTCACCCTTGTTATTTACCAGGTATTGCTGGAGAGTGGGTTGTGTGGTAGTATTAATATTGGTCAGGGCTGCATTCAGAGGAGTCTGTACCGTCAGGTTAAAAGGAGCGGCAGCCTGAGGATCACTCGTGTTCACAGTTATACTCAGCAAATCTTTCGGCATAATCTTTGCATCATAAAGGGGAAGATCTTCCCTGTAACTGTTCACTACCTCGGGATTCTGCATGTAAGGTACATTTTTATAGGAGGTGCAGCCTGCCAACAAGGCGGATGCCACAACAAACAATAATAGTTTCTTTAAAGTCTTCATATCAGTTTTTTCATTTATTATTCAATCATCTGCCAAACAGGCGCGAGAAAAGACCTCTGCCGTGATTCTCCGAAACAGGAGATTCACCGGCATTACGTATCAAATCCGAAAAAGTGGTTCCGTCATGAATCATTCCATAAATAGTACCCCAATCGGGAAGGCCTCCCAAGTTGCGGTCATCTATAAAAAGATCGGCTTTGAGCTTGCGTGAGTAATGATTGTTACGCCCTTTCTCCTCCTCCGGATAGTCGCGGTTCACGGCATAAAATTCAAGACCGCGATCACGGCAAAAGGCAAGAGCTTCGTCAAGCAGACGCCCTTCACGCACTGTCCATAGAATCAACCTGTGATGTTCGTCACGCAATTTTTTCAATGTCTCAATGGCAAACGGCAACTCCCTGCCGATTGCCGGATACTTGTGCTCAACAATAGTACCGTCAAAGTCTACTGCTATGGTCATTGTATGTCAATATATAATTATATGTTAACTGAGTTTTTTTCCGCTATAGGTTCCAGCAATTCTCTAGCAATGGTAACTTTAGCACATCCAAGGATATCAATTTTTACAACCAGACTAGTAGAACCATCTATTTCACGACATATATTCCCTTCCAACCCTACCAGTTTGCCACCGTTTACACGGACACGATCGCCCAAATGCAGAGGGCATGACTCAATAGTGACGTGTTCTTCGGCATCATTGACCATACGCATCAAGCTGTACATCTGATGATCTGGAATAATAGCTACGGGACGGCAAGTATTTCGGGAAGAACCGGCTATGTTAACCATGAAACGTTTTATATAAGGAAGGCAGACTATTTCTTTCCGTCTTACTGAATCTGTGCAGCGAATGAACACAAGAGCAGGGAAAACAATACGGTCCACTTTTTTACGTTTACCATCATGACGAATACTCATCTCCTGTTGGATAGGGACATAAACTTCATAAGCTTTCTCACTATCAGTTTCGTTTTTCAAACGTTTTCGTAATCTATCCTGACAGGCTTTTTCACTTCTGTTATTTACAACAGCCACATACCAATGCTTTTTTTCCTGATCATTTCGGAATATGCCTACGGCGTCGTCGGTCTTTTGAACCGTCGTTCCCAAAATTTGTTGTGGCATGTCTTTGCCCTTGTTATTTACAATACTCATAGTGGAATAATCCGACTAAAAACAGACGCACTCTTATATAGAGAGCGTCCGATTTCTTAAATTTCTGATTTCCATTTATGTAGTAAGTTGTATGAATAAAATCAGCCCATAAGTTTATTATATATAGAGAGAGAAAAAACTTTTTTTATCAGTTTACAGTCTGTAAATGCTAGAAAATGAAAATAAATCTATACCTTTGCAGCCGATAGACGCTCTCTATATAAGAGTGCGTCCTAATTTCAAAATAATTCAAATATTCCCCTTCTTATAGATCTTTTAAAATATTTCTATTTGCATTATCTATCTGATTAGTCTGTATAGACGAAAGATAGATTTGTGTAGTAGTTTCTGAATCATGCCCCATCGCTTCGCTAATAATACCAATCGAGATGTTTTTCGTCTTAGCTATACTTGCCCAGGAATGGCGCGCCACATACATAGTAAGTGGTGTGGTCAATCCTGCCCGGGCTGCAATCTTCTTCAGCTTACGGTTCACCAGCAACATTTTATTCCGGTATTGTCTGCGCTCCGTGCCATCTTCTCGTTCTATAATAGGTAAAAGATATTGTGTTTCCGAATCTCCGTATCTGTCAATAATCTCCTGCATCTGTTTTTCCCACCGTATAATGAGTTTCTTACCTGTTTTACGACGGCTATAACTCACAAAGCCACTATTGAGATCTTTTTTACGCAAATAGGCAAGATCTATAAAAGACATTCCTCGCATATAGAAAGAAAAGAGAAAGATATCTCGTGCAAATTCCAATGATTTATGATCGGAAAGATCCAACTGCTTGATGTGTTTGATATCTGTCAGGGTGGCAGCTCTCTTTGAGGTCTTGTCCACACCAGTATATACATTCTCAAAAGGATCTGCAGGAAGGGCCAGTCCCTCACCCACTGCCTTGCGATACACACAACGCAAAATACGCATATAAAAAGAGGTGGTATTACGACTTAAATGGTGAGTGGAGCGCATCTCCGTTTCATAATGTTCCATCAAATCTGCATCCATCTCATCAAAACATAAGTCTATGCCGTCACGGAACTTCATGAAGCTGTTCAATGCGGACTGATATGTTTCGACTGTCCGTTCTTTTCCTTGCCCTCTAAGACGCTCTATCTGCTCCTGCATGTATTCAAAAACGAAAACGCCCTTACTCGGACGGTTCTTTAATTTTACTAATCTCATATTTGCCATTACCTAGGTTAATTAAATAAATCATCAAAGAAAAATATAATATCATGATTTATATTTTAATGAGGACTTAAATACTTGTAACGGCAAATAGATTCTTTAGAATTAAAGAGAAAGAACTCAGTGTGCTTATATCGACAAGTATATAACAATAAAAAATACAAAAGCGTGCAGCTCATTGAGCTGCACGCTTTTTGCTTATTGTTTGTTATCTGTTTCCTTATCGGAATCATTTGACTTCCTCAAAATCCGCATCTTGAATATCTTCTTTGTTATTAGAAGAAGAACCTTGATTAGCCTGTTGTCCTGCACCCGGACCAGCCTGAGCGCCACCTTGTGCACCACTCTGAGCATACATTTCAGCGCTGGCAGCCTGGAATGCTGTATTCAGTTCAGCCATGGCAGTATCAATAGCAGCCAAATCCTGTGCTTTATGAGCATCTTTCAGTTTCTGAAGAGCAGCTTCAATCGGAGCTTTCTTATCAGCCGGCAACTTGTCGCCTAATTCCTTCAACTGATTTTCAGTAGAGAAAATCATGGAGTCAGCTTGATTCAATTTGTCAATCTTTTCACGTTCCTTCTTGTCTGCTTCTGCATTAGCTTCAGCTTCGGCTTTCATCTTTTCGATTTCTTCCTTGCTCAAACCAGAGGAGGCTTCGATACGGATAGCTTGTTCCTTGCCGGTAGCTTTATCCTTGGCAGATACTTTCAAGATACCGTTGGCATCGATATCGAATGTCACCTCAATCTGAGGAACACCACGACGAGCCGGAGCAATACCAGTCAAATTGAACTGACCGATTGACTTGTTTTGTGCAGCCATCGGACGTTCACCTTGAAGTACGTGGATAGTCACTTCAGTCTGGTTATCGGCAGCTGTAGAGAAGGTCTCACTCTTGCGGGCCGGGATAGTAGTGTTTGCATCAATCAACTTAGTCATTACACCACCCAATGTTTCGATACCCATTGACAACGGAGTAACATCCAGCAATACCACACCTTTGATTTCATCTGTCAAAACAGCACCCTGAACGGCAGCACCTACAGCAACCACTTCGTCAGGATTAACACCCTTGGAAGGAGTCTTACCGAAGAATTTTTCTACCAATTCCTGAACAGCCGGAATACGTGAAGAACCACCAACAAGGATTACCTCATCGATATCAGAGTTGCTCAAGCCTGCATCGCTCATAGCCTTCTTGCAAGGTTCAAGACAAGCCTGAATCAAATTGTGAGCTAAAGCTTCAAATTTAGCACGTGTCAAAGTCTTAACCAAGTGCTTAGGCATACCGTCTACGGGCATGATGTATGGCAGGTTGATTTCTGTTGAAGTAGAAGAAGACAATTCAATCTTAGCTTTTTCAGCAGCTTCTTTCAGACGTTGCATAGCCATCGGATCTTTTGTCAAATCCGCACCTTCGTCATTCTTGAATTCCTGTACCAACCAGTCAATGATTACCTGGTCGAAGTCATCACCACCCAAGTGAGTATCACCGTTAGTAGAAAGTACTTCGAATACACCACCACCAAACTCAAGGATAGAGATATCGAATGTACCACCACCAAGGTCGAATACAGCAATCTTCATATCTTTGTGAGCCTTATCAAGACCATAAGCTAAAGCAGCAGCTGTCGGTTCGTTCACAATACGTTTCACTTCCAGACCTGCAATCTGACCAGCTTCTTTAGTAGCCTGACGTTGTGAGTCCGAGAAGTATGCCGGAACGGTGATAACGGCTTCTGTAACTTCTTGTCCCAGATAATCCTCAGCAGTTTTCTTCATCTTCTGCAGAATCATAGCTGAAATTTCCTGCGGAGTATAAAGACGTCCGTCAATATCTACACGCGGAGTATTATTGTCACCTTTCACTACTTTATAAGGAACACGAGCAGTTTCCTTCTGTACCTGATCCCAGGTTTCACCCATGAAACGCTTGATAGAGAAAATAGTACGTTGCGGATTAGTGATTGCCTGACGTTTTGCAGGATCACCTACTTTACGTTCGCCACCGTCAACAAATGCAACGATAGACGGAGTGGTACGTTTACCTTCGCTGTTTGCGATTACTACCGGTTCATTACCTTCAAATACTGAAACACATGAATTTGTGGTTCCTAAGTCAATACCAATAATCTTTCCCATAATTATATATCTTTATTTATTTGTTTTCAATTAAACTGATTTCTTGGCGAATGGTTCACGAAGGACTTCTTTTTTCTTTGGTGCACCAACCGCACGTCCTTCATAAAACAAACGGTATGCCAAAAATAAGAATGTGACAAAGGCTGACAAAATGACTGATTTATTTGCTATATGATACTTTTAAATGGATTCATATAAGGCAAGAATGTCAGAACTCCACCAAATAAAATACCTGTCAGCATCCTAGCATAATGCCATAAATGCAATCGGCCTGTTTTCTCGTTTATGAGAAAACAGGCCGACCCATATCAATTCGAATGTAGATGGATTATTGTTTCTTCAACACCAACAATTCATTTCCATTTTCACCTAACAAATATACTTTATCATCTTTCATGCTGAAACTTTTTGTTTCATTCAAAGCATTCAGCACGATAGTTTCAGTTTCCATATCAGGACACATCATCATGGTAGTAGCAACATTGTCAAATCTCAAAGAATTGGGTTTTCCATCTTCCTGCGTTAACGCACCATTTATGGTATTACAGCCCACATTACCGTAAATGCGGCTTTCATCCAAATTAAAACCGATAAAAGGGGTCACCTCAGCCGTACCTACAATCTTCTTTCCATTCACCAATTCAATAACCCATTCTCCTGAAAGATCAGACAGTGACACTTCCGGAGCCGCCTTCTTTTCCAAAGTCATCAACGGCTGACCATCTTGATTACATAGAGTTATCACGTCGGGCTTGTCAGAAACCGTCTGGAAAGAAGTCACTTTATCCAATGCACCCAATACCATCTGCTCAGTCTTCATATCAGGGCACATCATGCGGGTACTTCCTATCTGTCCAAACTTCAATGTACCTGGCTTCAGAGAGTCGGCTTCAAAACTTCCCATCATACGGTTACATCCGCTATTGCCATAAATACGTTTCTGAGCTACATCAAAACCAATGAAAGGCATTCTCTCTGTAGATATCTTCTGTCCATCCACCTCTGTAATATTCCATTCCCCATCCAGAGAAGAAACAGACAACATATTCTTTCCACTACCACAAGATACAATCAATGCTCCGGCACAAACAGCCATCATTTTCAATACTAGTTTTTTCATATTATTTTTTTGTTAAATCTGTTAGTTTAGTGTGCAAAACTAACCATTTTATTTTTCACTATAGCAATTATACACAAAAATTTTATACCTTTGTATCAATTTATATATACTAACACTTAAAGCAATGAAAAGGTTTTTAGCCATTTTAATTGGGGCAACAAGCTGTAGCCTATGCACTTATGCACAAAACGGATATATAGTCACGACTACTTCACAACAAACAAGTATTTCCGTAGAATCTTTGGAAAAACAGTTTATAAACGATCATTTCAAGTATTACAACCTGTGTGACTGGACACCAGGCATGAAATTCATGGTGATGCCGGAACGTAAAGACATCATTATTCCTCCTTTTAAATCGGCGGAAACCAACAAGGAGGTGGATACAGGAGAGTTAAAACATAAGATTTTTGAATATCTGGGTTCAGAAATTACCGAACGGGGCTTTGTACATTTTAACTTTGAATGTGAAGGGCAACAATATTATCACGAACTTAAAAACACCACTCTGGAACAATATTGCCTGAAGCCCAAAGCCGGTATTCCTACCCTTGCCTACCTGGGTGATGTGGACATAGCCAAAGAACTGCTGGAAGGACAAACCCTATATATGCGTACCAATAAAGTACGTATAGATGATCCCAACAGCATATCGGGCTATAAAGAGGTCCCGATTGGTATAAATGAAGAAGTAACAGTAACAGCTGTCGGAGTGGGCAGCCGCGCATACCCTGTAAAAATCGTATTCCAAGACAAGAAAGGAAACACCTACTATCAGCCGGTAGCTATATCAAAGACTAATTGTGGCATGGCAGACAGTGATTTTATTATGGAAAATAAAAATAAATATTTTCCAAATTCATTTAGCTTCAGTAATGCAAATACAAAAAAATCAAAGAATCTGATGAGTAAATATGGGAAAAAACCTGTCTATCTGAAAGCGGAAACGGAATGTCTAGATGAAACAGACACTCCGGTGAGACTTCCCCGATATACACAATTCACCATCAAAAATATAATCTCACAAAACAACTCTCCTTACGTCTTTTTAGAACTGGAAGACATAGATGGAAAGAATTATAAGATAAAAGCTGCATTCACCCATACGAGTGTAGTTGATGTGATTTTACAATCAGACAATTATTTTACGGATCTATTCGGCATAGGCAACTTACGAACCAAGTATCCGAATATCACAGAAGAAGTTTGGAACATGATAAGCCGCGGTAAGGTACGAAAAGGAATGACAACCGACGAATGTCGTCTGGCATTGGGTAATCCCATGCGCATTCATATAGTCACGGGGGGCTATGAAACATGGTCCTACGAAAGAAAAACCTTAGATTTCACCAATAAGAAACTAGACCGTATCCACTAATACCCAAAATATTTTGTTATCTTTGCCCTGTGAACGGTAATGTCTGCCGGGCATTTTATTTTAACAAGAATAAAAAACAGCAAATGGGTAAAGTATTAATTATCGGTGCAGGCGGTGTAGGTACTGTCGTAGCACACAAAGTGGCTCAGAATCCGGATGTATTCACTGACATCATGATCGCCAGCCGTACAAAATCAAAATGTGATGCAATCGTAAAAGCTATCGGCAATCCAGCTATTAAGACTGCACAGGTAGATGCGGACAATGTAGACGAACTGGTAGCCCTGTTTAATAGTTTCAAACCCGAAATCGTCATCAATGTAGCTCTGCCTTATCAAGATCTGACCATCATGGAAGCTTGTCTGAAAGCCGGGGTGAATTATCTGGATACAGCAAACTATGAACCAAAGGATGAAGCTCATTTCGAATACAGCTGGCAATGGGCTTATAAAAAACGTTTTGAAGACGCAGGACTGACAGCGATACTGGGTTGTGGGTTCGACCCGGGAGTAAGTGGCATTTATACAGCCTACGCAGCAAAACATCATTTTGACGAGATGCACTACTTGGATATTGTGGACTGTAATGCCGGCAACCATCACAAAGCGTTCGCTACCAATTTTAATCCTGAAATCAATATCCGCGAAATTACTCAGAACGGACGTTATTATGAAGAAGGCAAATGGGTGACCACCAAGCCATTGGAATACCACAAGGATCTGACTTATCCCAATATCGGTCCTCGTGATTCCTACTTGCTGTATCATGAAGAGCTGGAATCATTAGTTAAGAATTTCCCGACCATCAAACGTGCTCGCTTTTGGATGACTTTCGGTCAGGAATACCTGACTCATCTGCGTGTCATCCAGAATATCGGTATGGCCCGCATTGACGAAATAGATTATAACGGAGTGAAAATTGTTCCGTTACAATTCCTAAAAGCCGTACTCCCCAATCCACAGGATCTAGGAGAAAATTATGAAGGCGAAACTTCTATCGGATGCCGCATCCGAGGCGTAAAGGATGGCAAAGAACGTACTTACTATGTTTACAACAACTGTAGCCATCAAGAAGCTTACAAAGAAACTGGAATGCAGGGAGTAAGCTATACAACTGGAGTTCCAGCCATGATTGGAGCCATGATGTTCCTGCAAGGATTGTGGAAACGTCCGGGAGTATGGAATGTGGAAGAGTTTGATCCCGATCCATTTATGGAACAACTGAACAAACAAGGTTTGCCTTGGCATGAAGTATTCGATGGTGATCTAGAACTTTAAAATAGTGATTAATGGCCCATAATTCATACTTGGGCCACACTACCCATTAATCATTAACCACTAAAAAATGAACATAGGAGATAAAGCCCCGGAAATATTAGGCTTAAACGAAAAAGGAGAAGAAATTCGTTTAAGTAATTATAAAGGAAAAAAGATAGTACTCTATTTTTATCCTAAGGATATGACATCGGGTTGTACTGCCCAGGCATGTAATTTGCGTGATAATTATGCGGAACTGCGCGCCCATGGTTATGAAGTAATCGGTGTCAGTGTGAATGATGCCAAATCGCATCAGAAATTTATTGAAAAGAATGAGCTACCCTTTACTCTTATTGCCGATACCGACAAGAAGTTGGTAGAACAATTCGGAGTATGGGGAGAAAAAAGTATGTACGGACGTAAATATATGGGTACATTCCGTACAACTTTCATCATTAACGAAGAAGGCGTGATTGAACGTATCATCTCTCCCAAAGAGGTGAAAACAAAAGAGCACGCACAACAAATTTTATAAACCAACAGATTTATGGCAAAAAAAGATAACGAAGAAATTCCATTCTCAGCAAGTCCGAGTGCCGGAAATAGTGAAAAACTGAAAGCGCTGCAAGCTGCAATGGATAAGATAGAGAAAACTTTTGGTAAAGGCTCTATCATGAAAATGGGTGATGACAACGTACAGGAAGTGGAAGTGATTCCTACCGGGTCTATCGCCTTGAACGCCGCATTAGGGGTAGGCGGCTATCCCAAAGGTAGAATCATAGAAATTTATGGTCCCGAATCATCCGGTAAGACTACATTGGCTATCCATGCCATTGCTGAAGCTCAGAAGGCAGGCGGCATTGCCGCTTTCATTGATGCCGAGCATGCTTTCGATCGTTTCTATGCGGCCAAACTGGGAGTGGATGTAGATAACTTATGGATATCACAACCCGATAACGGTGAACAGGCACTTGAAATTGCTGAGCAATTGATACGCTCATCCGCCATTGATATCATTGTTATCGACTCTGTCGCGGCATTGACTCCGAAAGCTGAAATTGAAGGAGATATGGGTGATAACAAAGTAGGTTTACAGGCACGTTTGATGTCTCAGGCTTTGCGCAAGCTTACGTCAGCCATCAGCAAGACCAATACAACTTGTATTTTTATCAACCAGTTGCGTGAAAAAATCGGTATCATGTTTGGTAACCCTGAAACAACTACCGGTGGTAATGCTCTGAAATTCTACGCTT
This sequence comes from Phocaeicola sp. RTP21359st1_B8_RTP21360_211022, assembly GCF_040911965.1. NCBI lineage: Bacteria > Pseudomonadati > Bacteroidota > Bacteroidia > Bacteroidales > Bacteroidaceae > Phocaeicola > Phocaeicola sp. RTP21359st1_B8_RTP21360_211022. Next base: position 14,291 of record NZ_JBDFXP010000058.1, on the reverse strand, counting down.
CCGTACGTTTGGATATCCGTCGCTCCACTCAACTGAAAGATGGTGAAGAAGTAATCGGCAACCAGACTAAAGTAAAAGTGGTGAAAAACAAAGTGGCACCTCCTTTCCGTAAAGCCGAATTCGATATCATGTTTGGTGAAGGGATCTCAAGAGCTGGTGAAATCATTGATTTAGGTGCTGATTTAGGCATTATCAAGAAAAGCGGTTCATGGTACAGCTACAACGAAACCAAACTGGGACAAGGACGTGACGCCTCCAAACAAGTGATTCAGGACAACCCCGAACTGGCGGAAGAACTGGAAGGTCTGATTTTCGCAGCACTGAAAGAACAAGAATAATTTGATTTTTACTATAAAAAAGGAAGCCATCTTAATGACTTCCTTTTATTATAACCTAGCTCCTATTCTATAATTACTTCTTCAAATCGAATCCCAACATCAAACCGTCATAAGATCCGGCTACACTATTAATGGTGGCAGCAGTAGAATTCACTTTAGAAACAGTACCTGTAATCGTTTTCAATACTGACATTAATTTATCCGCATTAAAGACCAGACTCATATCATTTCCGGTCACTGTGACATGAGCAACAGTTTTTACTCCCAATTTTCCCTTCATAGTAATGGTCTTTTCCTTATCATCGAACGTGTAAGTGCCACTCATTGTACGTTTTTTCAATGTGTATGAATAAGTTCCATCTTCATTAAAAGTATACTCACAGCCACTCATCCCTATTCTGTCATAGACAGTCTGCATCTTCTCCTCCACTTCTTTCGCAGCTACTTCTCCACCGGCTTTAGCCAGTAAATTTTCACTTTCGAACTGGCATTGCGGACCTACATATTTCCAAGTACCTATAATAGAAGATGAAGTTGTTGCTTTATCACCTACTACCGCTTTTGCTACGCCGGTCAATATAGATTTCAAATCTTGAGCATTGGCATTAACCAAAATGGCAAACATAGCCAAACACATACATAAACATTTCAACAAAGTTTTACTATTCATGTTTTATTGATTTTAATTGTTTGCAAAGATAAACAATAAACATTACAACCAAAGCAAATAATCGACCAATTGGCTTATTTTACCTTCTAATAAAAGAGACGTACCGAAAGTTTTCCAGTACGCCTCAAACAATCTTTACCAAGGTATAACAAATACTTATTCCAACTTTTCAAGTATAATTTAAAATCAACAGCTAATCGTTATATCAACGTTTCAGATTCGGATTCTTCTCAACTTCCTTCGGAGGATAATTATGATAAATGGAAGCCTCACCATTCCAAGGAACAGTTACAGACATATTCTCTTCCATTTTCAAATCTTCCTGAAGAGCATAGGTAAAAGTCGTCTTAGTTTCTTCGTCGTAGCTATAAGTCAATGTACCGGCAGGAACCAATACTTCATCCTGAGAACCACTACGGTAGTCATAACTTTCTTTGAGACGGTTCATGCGGAACTCATCAGAACGACGGGTTACCATAGCCAATACATAACCAGCCACTTCATAACCGTGTTCTTCATATGCTGCTTCTGCCAGTTGTTCAGCACTCATAGCATCCACAGCAGCTACAAATGATTCATCGGAACAAGCACGTGCACGTACCTGCTTTAGAGCAGATTTAGCCAAGCTGAGATCCTTTCCTGCGCGTGCCGCAGATTCGGCATACCAAAGAAGAACTTCTGAATAGCGGATTAGTTGATGTCGTTTGTTAATACACATACCTCCCCAAATAGGTTTGGTGTAATCGAAAGCAGCCGATGCAGGAAGTCCTGTCACAGGGTCTTTATTGACGGTAAACGCCACAAACATCGGGCGATAATCGGCAAATACTGCATTCGTACCATTATAGGGCTTTCCATCCGTAGTTGCCCACCAGTCAACCAACACTCCATTGTTTAATAGAATTTGTTTTGAATAAACAGCATCTTTACGAGGACCATCAGGAAAGTTTTTCCAATAACGCCGCTCTGCCAAAAAATCCCCCCAGCCACTCCAAAGTTTTCCTGATTGATGACAAGATGAAAGTTGTGAATCCCATTCCTGCCAACCGCCAAAATTAGAATTGTAATCTATTCCAAGGAGCGTCTCATTATGATGGTTTTTACCATAAGAGAAAACATCCTTCCATTCAGAAAGCAAAGAGTGGTCATAGGTACCCTTATTCACGCCATCCATTACTTCCTTAGCCTTGTCAGCCGCATTTGCATAATACTCGGTCTTATTCAAAGGGTAACCTGCCATCGCCATATAAACAGCTGCCAAAGTCGCCTTTACTGTCTGATCTGAAACGTAAATATTCTGTCCTTCAATGGAACGGTTAGCTTCCGTATATTTAGCCGGCAGGTTACAGGCTTCGGCAGCGTTCAAGTCTGACACGATTTGCTCATATACTTCTGCAACCGTCGATAGAGGTGTCAAATTGTTGTCTGGCAAATTATGAAGATTCATAGGCAACGGACCAAAAACACGCACCAAATTAAAATAAGCGAATGCACGCCAGTAGTAACCCTGACCAAGAGCAATATTGATTTCCTCTTGAGAAGTCATAGCCTTTCCAGCATTATCAATGATTAAATTTGCTGCCTTGATGATCGTATAAAAACGACTCCAAGTTCCTTCAAGACCTTTTGTGTCAGAAGGAGATTCAAAGGCATCTGCAGAAAGATAAGCACCCTTGTTTGATCCCGTAGTTGAGGTTACGTCATCTCCCTGGCATTGCACAATCATCGGATTAGAGTTACATTGGGATGCCTGTACTTTGGCATATAGGGCATAAACACTCATATCCAGTTCGTTTTGATTGGAAAAGAAATTTTCAGGGGTTAATTTTCCTTTCGGGTTTTCAGTCAGAAAATCACTGCAAGAAGGCATTGCCAACATAGATGCTGCAATAAAGCAGCCTAATACTATTTTATTTTTCATAATTGTCAATCATTTAGAAGTTCATACGTACACCAAAAGTAAAAGTTCTAGGAGTAGGATAAGTACCCGTATCAATACCATTTGCACGATCACCATAGTCACTTGAAAAAGAGTAACCAGCAGGATTGGATCCCTTGTAACTGGAAATAGTGAAGAGATTTTGAATACTGAAACTGAGCCGCAGGTCGGCTATTTTGGTCATGCTTTTCGGAAAATCGTAAGCTAAAGTCACATTCTCGCAACGGAAATAATCTGCATTCTCCACCCATTTGGTCGAATTGCCCAGATATTGATTGTTTTCAACACGGGGATCGGGCATCGTCTTACCTATTTCCTTCAAAAAATCCGCATCAGTAAACATTCGTGAATTACCAATCATAGAGTTCATGGCAAAACGGAGGGCGTTCAAACGTTTGGCACCGAAAGATGAATTGAAAAATGCATTCAAGCTCCAGTTTTTATAACGCAGCGAATTGTTCCATCCCAGTGTAAAGTCGGGACTTGCTTTACCGAGCACAACACGATCATCTGTAGACGGATTACGTGTTATTTCATCATTGGCAGTATAAAAAGTGTCATATCCTTCATTGTCTATTCCTGCCCAACGATAACCAAAGAAAGTACCGATCGCTTCACCTTCCTTAATAATAGTACAATCAGTGATAATGGACTGGAAAGAACCACCATAAATAATGGGTTCCTGAGCAGTCAGTTTTGTTACCTTATTTTTCAAGTAAGTACCATTAAGTGTGGTTGACCAACTCCAATCCTTGCTTTGAACGATATTTGCAGTAAGAGCAATATCAAAACCTTGGTTGGAAACCTCACCGGCATTAATCAAATAAGAAGTTCCACCCAAATAATCAGCCAACTTGGTTGAAAGAAGTGCATCAGATGTCTTTTTATTGAAATAATCCACACTCAAGTCAATACGATTATTAAAAAGACCCAAGTCGAAACCCACATCAAACTGCTTTGTCTTTTCCCATTTTATATCAGGAGTTGCAAGCGTATTGGCCCAATAACCGGTTACTCCTGAAGAATTACCGAAATAAGTGGTAGTCGTATTAAGGATTGCAAGAGTTGAATAAGGATCAATATCCTGATTACCTATAACACCATAACTGGCACGTATCTTCAAATTACTGATAAGGTCACGGGTACTTTCCATAAACGATTCATTGGAAGCAGTCCATGCAACAGCTACAGAAGGGAAATACCCCCACTTATCATTGGTGAAACGGCTGGAACCATCGGCTCGAAACGTACCAGTCAGCATATAGCGATTATCGTAATTATAGATAACACGTCCTACCCCTGAAAGCAATGCCCAATCCGAATAGCCGTTGGTTGCATCACGTGTGACAGCATTCTTCACATCCCACCAGCCTACTGATTCAGCTTGAAGTGAAGAACCGGAAATCCCCATATTACGAATCGTACTTTTTGTTGCTTCCCAAACCCCTGTTACGGTCAAATAATGTTTGTCATTCCAGGTATGATTATAGGTGATGTTATTTGAGGACTGAAGCAACATCCGCTGTAAATTACTGTTACCCATGCTATTCTTTCCTGCACCGTTTACAGATTGTGGTGTGAAGCTATAGGAAGTATTATTATAATAATCAACCCCATTGCTGCTTGTAAAAGTCAAGCCTTTGATAATATTGAATTTAAGATCAATATGTCCGCTGAACACATCGCGACGGCGCTCACTTTCGCTGGCTGCGATTATACCATAAGCATTAGCCTGAATCGTACCATAAGGGTCCCAATTATAGTAACCATTTTTATCTGTCATAGTCATGGTCGGAGAGGAATTAAAGGCTATCCACAAGGGATTATAACCTGACATCTCCAATCCCCCAATACCCTTACCAACACCATGAGATGCGTTTAAATCGACAGTAACATCCAGCCATTTAGCCATAGAGATCTTAATGTTGGCTTTAGCCGAATAACGTTCATAACTATTTTTGTCAATGACACCTTCATCACCCATATAGTTAGCGGAAACATACGTTTGAGTTCCTTCAGAGCCTTTTGAAAAGACAAGCTTGTAGTTTTGAGTCACACCTGTACGGAACATCTGATCCGTCCAATCAATACCGGGATTACTGCCATCCAAATAATCAGAAACCTCACTCGCACTAATACCCGCATAATCAACAAGTGCTTGGGCATAAGTTTTGGTATCCATCATCTTGGGAAGATTGGTAGCCTGAGAGATTCCTACCGAGGCGTCAAAAGTGATGTTAGTCTGCCCTTTCACACCACTCTTGGTTGTAATGATAACAACACCGTTGGCGCCACGTGAACCATAGATAGCAGTGGAGGAAGCGTCCTTCAGAATTTGCATACTTTGAATATCTTCCGGATTTATACCTTCAAGACCCGACTCACGAACCATACCATCTACGACATAAAGGGGATCATTACTTTTATTAATGGAATTGGTACCACGAATGCGAATCTTTACCGAACCACCCGGAACACCATCACTGACCACATTCACACCTGCAACACGCCCTTGAAGCGCATCACTTACTTGAGTAATGGGCTGGTCCTTAAAATTCCTGCTATCCAAAACGGAAACCGAACCTGCCAAGTCAGCCTTACGTACTGTACCATAACCCACCACAACCACTTCATCCAAAGTCTCAGTATCTTCCTGTAGGGTTATAGTCAAATTCTTTTGCCCTTTTACCAATATATTTTGAGCAATATATCCGATATAAGAGATCTTCAACGTAGCATTGGGCTTCACATTCAATGTAAACTTACCTTCAAAATCGGAGATAACCCCATTTACGGTTCCTGCCTCTACAATGTTTACACCGACTAATGGTTCTCCACTCGCATCAATAACTGTACCAGTTACACTAATTGTCTGTTGCTGTACTATTACTACGTTGTCACTCATATTTCCGGCAATTGCATACCCGGCATTACCCGACATCAATATACCCATACTCATTGGTACAGCTTTCAAAATTGGATTGTACCACGCAGACTCGAACAGCCTACCTAACGGCAATAATTTTTTCCTCATAAAATTCTTAAATCATTTAAGGTTAAACTAAGTTTGATGATTTGCAGCAAAATTAACTATATCCCCCCTCAAGAGGGGTCCGTGTGCGTATAAAACAAATCAACTATCGTCTAAATTTTAAAAAGTAATACGATAAAAATCAAAAATCATATAAATTAGTTCCTTATTTATCTAAAAAAAAGATTTGTGAAGCTTTTCTCTATCAGGAAAAAAGTTTAATTTTGTTCTAAAATCATAAAGAGATGTACCGAATTCTACTTATACTATATATTATATGGGGAGGGGTGTCAATTGCAAGTGGACAAGACTTTAATTACTCTTTCACCCAACTTTCCACTAATCAAGGATTATCACAAGCTTCTGTTACCTCCGTTACAATGGATCAGAAAGGAAGACTATGGATAGGTACTCAGAGCGGCTTGAACTATTATTTCCAGCAGCAACTAAAAACCTTCATTCACCATGAAAGTGATTCCCTATCCTTACCTAACAATTACATCAATCACATAGTAGAAGATTCATTAGGTACCATCTGGGTGGCCACCTCCAAAGAGATGGTTTTATATAACAGCGATAATCATAATTTCACGCCTACTGGATACAATTGTATTTATTCTTCCCTCTGCATTGAAGGAGGTATATTGTTTGGAAGTGAGAATATCATTTTCCGCTATAATTATAAAAGCCGGACCATGGACAGCATCTATATTTGCCAGAAGAAGAATTTGGATATATCCGAATACCGGATACAAAAAATGGTTCAGTTGAAAAAAAATAAAATACTGATAGGGACCAAAGAACAAGGTATCTATCTCTATGATTGTTGCACGCAACAGCTCACCCGTTTCACATCAGATATCCATCATCTACTGATTTCGCTCTATGTGGTATCAGACAAGTATGTATATGCCTCTTTTTACGGCAATGGGATTTATTGCTACAACCAAGATGGCAAGATAGTAAAGTCTTATACATCAAAGACTTCTTCTTTAAACAATAACTATGTGCTAGACATCATCGAACATAAAGGACAATTATGGATTGCTACAGACGGAGGAGGTATCAATATACTTGACATGAACTCCGACCAAATCAAAGTAATGTGTCATGTGGCTGGAGACAACTTCTCTTTGCCTGTCAATTCTATTGTCTTATTATACGAGGACAGAAACGGGAACTTATGGGCAGGTAGTGTCCGAGGGGGTATCTTTAACATTAAGAAAACCTATATAAGAACTTATAAAGATGTAGCCCTGAACAACTCCAACGGTTTAAGCGATAAGTCTATCATTTCCTTATATGAAGATGACGATGACAAATTATGGATTGGTACAGATGGAGGAGGTATTAATCTATATGATCCACACACCGATCAGTTTACCCATTTTCCTTCGACCTACGGAGACAAAGTGGCCTCTATCGCCAAAATATCTGAAAAGGAGTTGATGGTATCTCTTTATACAAAGGGTATATTTATTTTCAATAAAATAACCGGCACTTACCGCCCCTTTACCATTGTTGATGAAGGTACAAATTACAAAGAATGCTTCTATGGCTATCTTCCATTGGCCCATCAAGTAGCCAATGATAAAATTTACATTATCAGTTACCGTCCATGGGTATACCATCCATTAAGTGGAAAATTCTCTTTAATGCCCACCAACAATCTGAAAAATACGGATGCATTGCGTCTCGTCTATTCCAATGAGCATTTCTCATTATTAAAACGTGTCAATCAAATATTTTATGTACCTCAAGAAAACGACAGTATCAGCCTTTTATGTGAAATAGACCCAGAGGAGACAATTACAGCTCTTGCCTATCAGGATAGTACTATTTGGATAGGTACGGACCGAGGTCTGGGATGTTATGATATGATACACAAAAAATTCCACCATATACATACCAACTATTTTGAAAAAATATCTTTCCTCATTGGCGACAAAAAAGGAAGATTATGGATTTGTGCACACAACAAACTATTTTCTTATCTGATTAAAGAAAAGAAATTCACATTGTGGAACAGTTCTGACGGATTTCTGCCTAACGACATACTAGCTGCACACTATACACTATCCAATCCCAATTTTGTTTATTTGGGAGGTGCGGAAGGGCTAGTGAAAATCAATACCAATATTCCTCAGTCTGAAACGCAAATACCTCAGATAAGTCTGGCAGATATTAAATTTAACGGATGTTCTTATCTGAAACAAATGAAGAATCAGACACTTCATATTCCATGGAACTACAATTCATTGACCATTCATATATGTGTAAAAAATGAAGATATCTTCCAAAAGAACTTGCTCAGATATACCATATCAGGCAGAGGAAAACAAACGGTCGAAAGTTTCGACTCCGAACTCTCTTTATCTTCCCTGTCACCAGGTAAATATAAAATCTGGGTATCAAGCAGCACCAAAGATGGTGAATACACTACTCCTGTACCCATAATCAACATTGTCATCACTCCACCCTGGTATAAAAGTAGTTGGTTTTTCTCGATATGTACTCTTTTATTTATTCTTTTTACCATTAAAATAGCTCTTTGGGTATTTCATAAGAAAAAGAAGGAAATGAGAGATGAAATGGGCGATTTTGTCCAAACCGTCCTCTATAATGTACTGGGAAATAAAGAAGAAAATACAAAAGAGAAAGACTTGGAAGAAATAACAGATGCTTCATATCCTCAATCAATGGAAGCAACTCCACTCAGCAGTGCTGACGCAGATTTCATAAAAAAACTGGATCAAATTATCAATGAGAATCTATCAAGTGAAAAACTATCTATCAAGTACCTGACAGATACCATGGCCATGAGCCGTGCATCTTTATATAATAAAGTAAAGCAAATTACCGGATTAGGGGTCAATGAATATATCAACAGACTACGCATAGAACGCTCTGTATACCTTTTAGCAAATACCAATCTGAGCATTAGCGAGATTTCCTATGAAGTAGGTTTTTCTTATCCGCGCTATTTCAGTACTTCATTTAAACAGATGAAAGGGGTTACACCTTCACAATTCAAGGAGAAAAACAAAAATAGCGGACACATATAAACTGTTAGAGCAAATAAGGCCTGCCATTTATTATTTTGAACGAAATAAAGAACTGACATTCAGATTCTTTACTTCGTTCAACGGGTCATAAAATGACACCAATATTAACAAGCCTTGAAACTCATATCCAGCCCCTTCACGGAGTGAGTCAGCGCACCGAAAGAAATGAAATCCACTCCTGCCTGCGCATAAGGCAACATGGTATCGTAAGTAATACCTCCGGAAGATTCGGTTTCGCAACGTCCACCTACTATTTCTACAGCTTTACGAGTATCTTCGGGTGTAAAGTTATCGAACATGATACGATCCACACCTTCTGCCAATGCCTGATTCAATTCATCAAAGTTGCGTACTTCCAATTCAATTTTCAGATCCTTACCTTTCGCCTTGCAATACTCTTTTGCGCGAGATACTGCATTGTGTATGCCGCCTGCAAAGTCTACATGATTGTCTTTCAGCAGAATCATATCAAACAAACCGATACGGTGATTACATCCTCCTCCTATCTTTACAGCCATCTTCTCCATGATACGCATACCCGGAGTTGTCTTACGGGTATCAAGTACACGAGTTTTCGTACCTTCCAGTTTCTTCACATATTTATTGGTCATAGTAGCAATGCCACTCATGCGTTGCATGATATTCAGCATCAAGCGTTCTGTCTGAAGAAGTGACTGAACTTTACCTTCCACCACCATAGCCACATCACCCGGTTTCACGTGAGTTCCATCTTGAATGAACACCTCCACCTTCATTGTGGGATCAAAACGGCGAAATACTTCTTTAGCCACTTCAATGCCTGCCAAAATACCTTCTTCCTTAATCAACAACTTTGATTTTCCCATTGCATCTGCGGGAATACATGACAAGGTAGTATGATCCCCATCACCTATATCTTCAGCAAAAGACAGGTCTATCAGTCTGTCTATTAAGTCTTTTACTACTAATTCGTCCATAATGTTATCGTTTTTTTATGAATTGATAGGCAAAGGTAGAGATTTTCCGTATTTTTGCAAAGTAAACCAGAAAAGAACGTATGAAATTTACATTATTAGTAGTAGGACGCACTGTCGAAAAACATTATATCACCGCTATCAATGATTATGTGGAACGTACCAGGCACTTCATTTCTTTCGATATGGAAGTCATCCCCGAACTCAAGAACACCAAAAACCTGAGTATGGAGCAACAAAAAGAGAAGGAAGGAGAACTAATTCTGAAAGCTTTGTTGCCGGGCGATGTAGTGGTTTTATTGGATGAACATGGAAAAGAATTCCGTTCCGTAGAATTTGCCAACTGGATAGAACGCAAAATGCACACTGTAAACAAACGGTTAGTATTCATCATTGGGGGACCATACGGATTTGCACCCAAAATATATGATGCAGCCCAAGAAAAGATCTCATTATCCAAGATGACCTTCTCACATCAAATGATACGCCTTATTTTCGTAGAACAGCTATACCGGGCGATGACTATATTGAATAACGGTCCTTATCATCATGAATAGAAATATATAGCGGTTAGTGATTAACACCTGCGGCATAATAGCGCAGTCCATTCATCACTAACCACTAATTCTCTCCCTATTTTCCAATTTCAAAGTCCACACACACTGGTAAATGGTCGCTATAGCCACCATGATATTTCTTTCCCCAGTAGGTACGTGATGGGATATCACCACCATATTTTTCATCCTCTTCCAATAGGAACGGATATTTTAAAATCTGTGCCTTATCATATGAAGTGCGCATACTATCATGCCCTTGTAACAAAAAACCGGAAACAATCAGCTGATCAAGTACGCCCCACTCACCTCGATAACGATAGGTTCCCTCCTTACGCCCGTCCATCAGATTATACAGTTTCTTAGCCTGTACTTCACCTTTCGGAGCCACGGCACCCAATACTTTAGCTATCGAATTATTAGTGGGATAATCATTAAAATCACCCATTATCATCACATTGGGATGCTGGCGAAGGTTTATGATGGAATCTGCCGCTATGTTCAATATCTGTGCAGTGAAAAGACGATAAGGCTCACTTTTTTCCTCACCACCGGCACGAGACGGCATATGGCACACAAACACGTCCAAAGTATCACCTGATGCTACCTGCCCCATCACATGAAGGATATCACGTGTAGGGCGGCGTTCCATCTCCTTATAAGGAACAGAAAGGCTGTTTTTGCCCAGCAACTTAAAACTTCCTCGCTGATAAAGCAACGCCACATCAATACCACGCTCATCAGGAGAATCAGTTATGACATAACGATAACCTGCCTCGCGTAATGGCGAGTTTTCTGTCAGATCTTTCAAGCAATGATCATTTTCCACTTCACAAAGCCCCACCAAATCGGGAACATTTTCCTCACCGGTGGCAATAATAACCTTAGCTATCTTAGCCAATTTATCATGATAGCGCGCTTGTGTCCATCCTTTCGGAGCATCTGGCAAAAATTCATAATCATTTTTCAACGTGTCGTGCTGACAATCGAACAAATTCTCTACATTATAGAACATTACTCGAAACGGTTCCTGTGCATACGTCACCCCTACCAGGTAGCACAAACAAAGAAATAAAATTGTTTTCTTCATATAAATTATTTTGTCGGTATATTAACCAATACATCCAGCAAATGACGCCAGAATTTATCTACAGTAGGTATCAGCATACGCTCATCAGGTGAATGAACACCACGCAGAGTAGGTCCAAAAGAAACCATATCCAGTGACGGATATTTCTCAAGGAACAAACCACACTCCAATCCGGCATGAATTGCCTTTACTTTAGGTTCCACACCAAAAAGTTTTTTATAGCTATCTACCGCAACTTTCAAAACTGGAGAATCCGTATTCGGTTTCCACCCTGGATAGCCTTCACCAGTTGTTACTTCAGCACCTCCCAAAAGAAAAGCAGAACGGATCATCTCGGACATATCCTTGCGTGATGAAAGAATGGAGCTGCGCTGGCTAGTCACTATTTTAATCTTGTTTCCCTCTACCTGTTTGATGGAAGCAAGATTAGACGAAGTTTCTACTAATCCCGGAATATCCTGACTCATGGCATACACTCCATTGTGCACAGCGTAAACAGCTCTCAGAAGGTGTCCGGCAGTAGTCATATCTATCGCTTCCTTACAAGGGGATTCAGAAGAGAGTTCGGTTCTCAAGTTCGGTTCTGTCGCAGCATATTCATTCTCCAGTTCTGCGGTATAGATATTCAAATCTACACGAACCGATTCCTTATCCTTCATAGGTACCGCACATAATGCCTGTGCCTCACGAGGTATGGCATTATGCAGGTTTCCGCCATCAATCTCACATAAATATAAAATATATTTAGAAGCCAACTGGGTCAGAAAACGATTCAGCAGCTTATTGGCATTCGCTCTACCTTTATTAATATCATCACCGGAGTGCCCACCAGTCAATCCCTTGACCGCCACACGGAAATAGAAATAATCCTGTGGGGCAGAAACAGGCTGATAAGTAAATTCCGCTGTAGTATTTGCCCCACCGGCACAGCCGATAAATAATTCTCCTTCATCTTCCGAGTCCAAATTAATCAGAATATCACCAGTCATAAACCCTGGCTTCAATGCAAAAGCACCTGTCAATCCAGTTTCTTCATCCACCGTGAAAAGACACTCCAGCGGACCATGCTCTATATCAGTAGCAGCCAATATAGCTAATTCTGTCGCCACACCGATACCATTATCCGCCCCCAATGTAGTACCTTTGGCTTTCAACCATTCACCGTCCACCACTGTTTCAATAGGATCAATTAGAAAATCATGCTCCACATCACTGTTTTTTTCACAAACCATATCTATATGAGACTGCAAAATCACAGTTTTCAAATTCTCCTTACCCGGAGTGGCAGGCTTTTTAATTAATACATTGCCTACTTCGTCTGTCTTGGTTTCCAAACCATGTTCTCTACCGAAGGCTTTCAAATAAGCAATTATTTTCTCCTCTCTTTTAGAGGGACGGGGTACCTTACATATCTCTTCAAAATAATAAAAGACAGATGCAGGCTTTAAATTCTTTTCATTCATAATCATGTCGTTTAGGCAAATTCAGTTTCCAAATTTGCAAAAAATAGTTAAATAATTCTCTTAAATAGGACACTTCCTCTTTTTTAATGAAAAAAGAGAAAGCTAAATCATTGCAAAATTCTATATTTGCTATGCAAATTTAGTCCGCAGACACGAAATGCTTCAATAAATTTGGCATTTCCCTTGCCTTACACTAACTTTGCACCACAAAAATAATAGAAATGCTTGATACTATCCTTATAACTGTGTTAATAGTTGCTATCTGTATAGCATTATTGTCTATCGGAATCTTTCTAAAAGGAAAGTTTCCAAACACGCATGTAAGCGGTAATAAGGCACTCCGTAAAAAAGGAATAGGCTGTGTGCAATCACAAGATCGTGAAGCACGCAAACCTAATAAAAATGCCATAGCCGAAATTGAAAAGCAAAGCAAAACGGATAATAATTAATAAACAATACGTGAAAAAGATTATGAAAAGAACAAATTTCATCCTGAATGGATTTCTAGCGCTAGCCATCGTGTTAGTGTTCGCACAATGTAGCGACAAAAACAACAACGCTGCAACTTCTTCCGCTGCTCCGGCTGCCGGCGTTGCAGGTTCCTCAAACATGAAAATAGCTTATGTGGAAATCGATTCACTGTTGACTAAGTACAATTTCTGGAATGACTTAAATGAAGTGATGATACAGAAAGAAGAAAATATCCGCACTACTTTAAATGAAAAAGCAAAGAAGCTGGATGCTGATGCTAAAGAATTCCAACGCAAACTGGAAAATAATGGCTTTGCTACACGTGAACGTGCTGAACAAGAACAGATGAGACTGATGAAACAACAACAAGAACTGCAGGCACTCCAACAGAAACTAAGCGACGAGCTAGCTTCTGAAAACCAAAAGAACAGTTTGCAGTTACGTGATTCTATCAATTCATTCTTGAAAATTTATAATCAGAACAAAGGATATGATCTGATTATCAGCAATACAGGATTTGACAACTTGCTATACGCTAATCCGGCATACAACATCACACAAGAAATCATTGACGGACTGAATGCACGTTATACTCCCTCTTCTGTAAAAAAATAATAGTTCATCAACCTTATATATGCAAGAAGGTGTGTCAAAATGCGCACCTTCTTTTTTTATGCACAAAGCCCCGACTTTCACAAGCAGGGGCTTTGTTATTAC
>NZ_JBDFXP010000057.1:0-25634 GCF_040911965.1 Phocaeicola sp. RTP21359st1_B8_RTP21360_211022 | reverse complement strand
TTGAGAAAAATCCAAATGACTTCAATTGGAGATGAAACAAAAGAGGCCATCTCAACTCTATTTTGAGACAGCCTCTTCAGAGACAACAAAACCAATCGTCTTCAATTCTTGCTGAATATTCTCTGTTTTTGAAGAAGAGAATAAGCAGACTGAATCCGTTTTATACAAATAATCAGTTCTTCTATATGTGTAATTATATTGGCTCGTGATTATATCGTCATAGGAATAAAAAGATCCGTCTGAGAACTTGAATAACTTTATGGATTTTATCTTAGAAGAAACATCTAATAAAGAATGGCTATTCAGTTCTGTCATAAATCCAGTATATGTTTCTGCATCAGCATTTTGAATCCAAAGATTTAGTTTTTCAGTGTCTGCATCCTTGATAAAGTCTACAATACCATACTCCTTAATACCAAGTTTTGTTTTTGCCGCATCAAAGATAGGTTTAAGACTGTCTATGTCAGCATTCCACTCAAACCAGCAATATTTATCGTTGGCAATTGCTAATGGGATGTTGCACTTCAACCTGCGAATTTTTACAAAAGATGAATTGTCACAATATCCATTAGTGGTTGGAACATTGACTTTTATGTGCTCTAAAAGAGCATTATAAAAGTATTGATTTACCCACGCGCTGTTAGATGGAACGTTGCCACACAATAAGATACTTGAAAATAGTTGAAGGTATGCTGTCCTATTATTAACATCTTTATATTCATCAAGTTTCTTTATAATAAACTTTGCTATTTCAGGCAAGAGTTCCTTGTTTACGCTATCATCCTGCAATTTTCGACGATTAGCCTGGTTGCTAATGCTATCACAATGTACAAAAATGGCAGAATTGTGAGTCTCATCACCTAATGGGAAATACTTGTAGAAAGTTGGGGATACTTTTAGCCTTTCAACACCAGCAAAAGGGTTTTCTGAGTTGAAGTCTATTTGATCATACCCAAAGGCGTAATGAATTGGAGCATCCTTGTACTCAGGAGATATACGTATGAACTCTTCCGATTCTTGAGCAATTTCCCCCTTCTCCATTTTGAGAGGAACCTCAACCAACTGGTTGCTGTTTACCTTTACATTCTTTAAGCCTTTTAAGGTGTTCAAGGAGTATTCAACACCAGTTTTAAAATTTTCTTCATAATCCTTGTCCAATAGTTCCTTCTTTCCTTCACCTAAACGGATGAAGAAAATACTACCCTGATTGAAATCGTCTTGTTCAAGGTGAGGAGAGAGGTATTCTTTAATTTTGCTTCCCATCTCAAGATATTCTTCTTGAGTAAAAAGAACAGTATCCTCATATTGAAGATTTTTAACTGTTTCATTAGGTCCTGCAGGGAAGTTGGTTAGAATCAGTTTTAACAAATAAGGAAGGTCGCTATCATCAGAAATGTTGTCAACTGCTTCTATGTTTTCACCATTCATAAGTGAAAGAAGGTCTATTTTCTTGCTCCAACTGAACATGATAGGTCCTTTGAGATCCTTTACCAGTTCGTCCTTACCATCACCTTTACCCACTAAACGGTGGACTAATTTGAAACCAATTCCAAAACGACCGATTTCGCTTGCGCTCTGTTTTACAGATTGGCTAATATTTAGAATTGAGCGAAGCCCCTTCTGATTAAAGGCTTCTCCATTATTTACAGCAATAAGATACTTCTCGTCATAAAACAGATAAAACAGCGAAGAACCGCAATCCGCTGCATTTTGTAAGAACTCATAGATTGCCTGTCCATCTTCTGCAATTTTGAGGAATGTACTGAGCAACCCTTCGATTGACTCTTTGTCTCCATGATAGAGATCAAAAAAGCCCTTTACTCGCTCACCAGTACTTAAAGTATGTGAGCTACCGATATAGTCCACATCATATCCAGAGCCTTCTTTGAAGCCTCTTATATCAGTATGATATTTTTGCCTAAAATAGTTGGCACTTTTAATTTTCATATTTTTTTGTTTATAAGTAACTATTCAAAATTAATTTTATATGTATGAGTAATTCACAAATAAATTCTTACCGACAGATGCAAGTGCCCTGTTTGTACAATAGAAATTAGAGTCCTTAGTATTGTAATCAGCTGGTCTTATCCATTTGCCTTTCAATATACACCATAGTGTCTCGATAGGTTTAAGTTCAGGAGAGTATGGTGGAAGATAGAAAAGGAACAATCTTCTATTTTCCCATATCTTTCTCATTTCCTTTACCTTCCGTTTCCTATGGACTGAAGCATTATCAAGTACAACCACCGTTTTCTTCTTTACCTCAAAAGAGAACCTGTCAAGATAATCCACAATCCTGTCTGCATTGATGGATTCCTGCGTTGTAAAGTTTATATTGATTCCTTCTGGTAATCATGCCAAAGATATTAAATCTTGCAGCTTTCTCGGATGGAATATAGACCCTCTCATCTTTGAACTGCCACCCGTAAGGTACATAACCATCGGTACATACATTACTTTCATCAGCATAATAAAGTTCTATTTTACCTTTGGAATCAAGACTTTCAAGTTCTTGCAACTTCTCTTTCTTATAAACACAAAAGTGACCATTACTTTAGAACAATGAAACACTCTTATCTATAATTGTATATTAAATCCTTAAATAATAAAATTAGGTAATAATAGGACCTCTTTTTCATGACTAAGCTTAATAGATATAACCTGTCTGTCAGTTAGAGTACAGGGCAACAAATTAGTGTCTTCAGACCCCAGTAGCAGTACCTTTTCATTCAATTCCTTTTTGGTATTTTTCTCCAAATCATATATTATAAACATCCCTCTTTGGAATATCTCAGAGCCATTCTTGTTGTTTGTCAGGTTTAAGCCTTTCTCATCAAGCTTTACAGACCAGTCAGAGCCATGATCTCTGAAGGTATATGTAGTACCATAGCTTACCGTTTCTTTTCCTATCAGTCTACCAACAAGAATATCTACATTCGTATAAGGATTGCGTTTATAAATCGGTTCATCAGTTTTTGAGTCACTTTCCGTTCTCAACCGGCATGCATTAATCATGCCCTTCAGTAATTTGTCCTTAACCAGCGGAAAGGTAGAAACAGATGATTTGCTTTCCATCCAGTATCCGTGTTTCCTCGCATATCCGTTGATACATTTCTTTCCGTCACAATCCTTATCAGGATTCTTACCAGTACCACATTCGTATATCTGCTTTTTGCCTTTTATTCTCTCGCCGCATTCCGTTGCTTCAAAACCGTAATACAGGTACTCAAAATGAAGCAGCAAATAATATTCAAAACTACGGCTTGAAAAAGCAATATTTACCTTTTTCCCGTCTATTATCTTATTGGCCTCGGCCATGGCTTCCTCATGTTTAGGATGTTCGTCCTTATCATATACTGCCCAAGATTCATCCACTCCTTCAGACATGATTTTTCTTGCATACAACACCCATTTTAATGGTGGAACACCGGTTATAACTTCATCTTCAGCAACATCTTTCTGTCCACCTGACTTGACTTTACGTTTCTTCCCTTTATAGCTTCCTCTGGAAGAATCCGCTTCAGCATCTTCAACCGGTATATTAGGCTGAGGAATTGTACGTACATCAAAATCCTTGCTGTCACCATAAAACCGGTCACACAAGTCTGTAAAGAACAATGGTTCGGTCTTATCACCTTCACACACTATTCTTATGACATACTTACTATGACGTTTATTTTCACTCGTTCTTGCCATAGTCTACAAACAGTTTCTCCAGTGGTTTTAATGAAGGAACACCTCCAAATTTATTATTCAAATACCATTTGGCAAACAATGTATCCTCTCTTACGTCCTCAAAATCGGAAAGAGAGAATATCTCTGATACTCCCTGCTCATTCTTTTCTGTAAACCATACCTGGTCTTTACGGATAGTATTCTGGTCAAGCAGATTCACATCATGGGTTGTAAAGATCAATTGGGCATTATTCCTGTTTATTCTTTCATTTCTGAAGATGTCCACAATGAGCTGTGTTATATAGGAATGTAGCCCGGAATCCATTTCATCTATAAAAAACGGACTTCCATTCTGCAGCGCCTGTAATATATAACAGCCTATAAGGAAAAGTGATCTTGTACCAAAAGATTCTTCTTTTAAAGGCAAGTCTGCTGTTTTGCCCAAATCCTCACCATCATTATATAGACCATGCTGGCTTGTAACTTCAACGCCGTCACTGCGCTTTTCCAGTTGGAAACCGGCCATACCGGTATCCGCAAATGCCAGAAATTCAGCAAGCAGTTTCTTGTTTTCAGGACGTGAATAAAGCCATCTGACCATTTCCTTATCTTCACCCAACATGGTATCTTCATGATAACCGTTGGAAACAATCATATCTGCCAGATATTTTGCGGCATTTGTTATCGGTTCGCATGGTGTATCCTTCAGGAACTTGGAAATCAGCAACTGGTTCTTGAACACATTGAAAGGCTTTGAAGAAGAAAGGCTTGATCCGAATTTAATAGTATCTGATTCTTTATCTTCTGAAAGCAAAGTGCGTTCATAAAGTTGTGTCTGTTTACCGTTTGGATAATAAATCAACGACTCTGACTCTATCTGCAATCTGGTAAAACTGACTTCATATTTATATCTGATCTTCTGAGTTATAAACTCCATTGAAAAACCTATCGGTGCATCAGCCGTAGTATTGTCAAATTTGAACGGCTGATACAATGGAATATCATCACCAACCCTGTTGTCAAGATTGTGGACCCATCGTCTGAACCTATATAAAAACTTTATGATATTAGTCTTACCTGAAGCATTTGCTCCATAAATTAAAGAGATTTTCAAAGCCTTCTTTAATTCTTCTGCATTGGTCTCAACTTCACATATATTATCAACCTTAGCCTTTGAAGAAGTCGGCTCTGTCGTAAAGGAACATACATCCTTAAATGAACGGTAATTCTTAATTTCTAAATTTAATATCATATTCTTGCATCTTTTCCACAAAAATAGCCTTTTAAATTTTCTATTCAAAGTTTTTTCTTCGTTTTTTGCGCTTTTTCTTCGCAATTTCAGTTTTAAATTCTTATCCATGGATTTTATTGAATCTTTTAAGATGAGTTTATTCAAAAGGCAGTTCATTCTGTTTGAACTGTTGCAGGTCTATAGCATTGCTTTCCGTTGGTATCTCCTCCTGGTTTTCTGCTACTACCTCCGTTTCAAGATCCAGTCCGAAAGTCTCTTTCAGCTGGAGATAATCAAAGCACAGTGCCTTTGGTCGGTTTACCTTTACCTTCTTAACCTGCTCGCCATTCACAATGTCAATGGTATAGTCAGGAAGTCCGCTTGGCAGAAGTATGGTGAATCTGTCCTGCTTCAACCCCAGGTATGAAGCATGGGATTTCAGGTAGGACATGATGGTGGACCAGTTCGAGCGGTTGGAAGTAGAACCTGCATTCCGGCTGTTGAACAGTGATGCCACAGCTGCCGTGTTCAGATAGAGAATAGGACGTGCTTCCTTAAATTCTATATCTTCTTTTATAGATAATGGACGGAAGGATTTCATATACCTTATACGGTAATGTGCCTTCTCAATACATTTCCCTGAAGTCTGGAATCCCTGAAGCATACTCCAGAAGTCCGCTATCTCCGAACTTTCCTGAGCCAGTTCATTCTGATTGCGTATTCCTTTAACTGCTGTTTCAAAAAGCTCCGCATAACTGAAAGGCACGTCAATGACTGTCTCCAGTGTTCTGAAGGTGGCCAATGGAATAACCCAGTTCCCGAATATACGGTCATGGATTGTTTCATTCTCCAGTTTTGCAGCCAGTTCACGCTTGGTGATAGAGTATATTTCCGGAAAGTTCTTCTCAAACACAGTTCCCGGTGTCCCAATATCTCCAGGGTGAGGTGGGTAAGTCCCATATTGCAGACTGATACAAGGTCTTCATAAGCCCTTTTCTCATTTTGGTTGAATGATGTCTTTGAAAAGGCAAGGAAGATGACACGGGTATAGAGTGCCATATCCTGAGTAGGCTTGTCCTGGCCGCAAAGGGCAACACCTGTTGTGACAATGGTCTGTGCTGCCATACCGTCTGTGTTTGTATTCTTCTTGGTCTGACCGCCACCACCCCAAAGTCCTTTCAGATAGGCTATCTTGCGGATGTCAAGGTCATTCTTGTATTCGTCCAGCACGGCAAGTGTATTGACGGCCTGTGATACACGGTCGTTCATGGCCGGTACGGAAGTTACACCGAGATTGGGCGGATCTACTCCGTGCAGGAAGAAGGACTGGAGGGAAGTAGCCAGGGTTGTCTTACCGGTTCCTTTCTCACCAAAAAGGTTCAGGATGGGAAAGTGACGGGTGCGTCTGAATATGATGTCACGGAAGAGGGTGGCAAGGAGATAACAGAAAGCTACGCTTGCATTCTCACCGAACACTTCCATTAGTCTGCCTACATAGTCATGCAGCTTTATCCCGTTACGGTTCTCATGCACCATAAGTCTCTCAAACTGGAATATCTCCGGATTGTTTAGATAGATTTTTGAAGTGGCCGGTATATAGAAGGCCTTGCCGTTGATTCCACGGACAATACCCAAATCATCAACGGCATTGAATGTGCTTGCAAAGAATATACCATTACCAAAAGCAAAGATTCCTTCAGCCGCATTCCAGCCGAGCTTTCTGATACGTTCTGCCGTATCGGTCTTTGAATACAGGTATTCCTTTACACGGTTGAGCTTGTCTATCTTGGCCAGCCATACGTAGTTGCCCAGTGAGCCGACCTTCTGCTGGAAGTTGCTCAGTGAGCAGAGCTCAGACTCCTTCAGTTCTATAACCCTGCATACATTGTACATATTCCTCATGCGGAAGATTCTGGTTCCGTTTATCTCATCCTCGATATGGAACAGTGGTTCCATGATGAAGTTGAAGATTCTTGACGGTTCATCATCATCTTCACCGATGGAGTAGTAACAGTTTTCCCTGACGAACAGTCCGAACTGGCGAAGCAGTTCAGCTTCACGCTGCATTTCGTTCATGGCCGCAGGTTTGTCGTTCCTTCTCCTGACTTCACCACGTGCCTGGGTAACGGCATCACGCCATAGCTTTACCTTCCCGTGCAGTCTGGAGAGCTGTTCTATGCACTGGTCATACACAAGCTGGTCTTTTATATAGCGCAACAGGTCTGCTATTTCCGCAACACACTTTCTTTCCTCTACCATGGAACCGGCTACCAGAAAACGTTTCTGTGCCAACCAGATGATAAAATGCTTTTCCGGAAGTGAAGTATAATCTTCCCTGCTGCGGATATAGCTGTCGGCATCATTCTTTGCATATTGTACTTCTCCTTCTGTCCCGGATGGTATTTCTGCGAAAGGAAGTTCCCTGACTGTCACATGGAATCCTTTTCTTATGGCTGCTGCCCCGTTGGTCATCACCGCCTCAAATCCCGGTCCGTATGGCTTTCCTTCCGCAATATCTGAATCAGGAATGAAACAGAGTGAGGATACATACTTCTTCAGCTGCTCAAACTGGACGTCACTCCAGGCTGTTCCAAGTGACGCTACTGTATTGTCGTATCCAATCGACTGCATTCTAAGGACATCAGGAGCACCTTCCACAATGATATAATAGTCGGCATCACGCAGTCTGGCGGCACGGTCAATACCGAATACTGTTTCTCCCTTGGAGTAAATCATGCTTGTTGCCGAGTTGATATACTTGGGAGCTTTCCTGTTGTCTCCGATGTATCTGGCCGTATAGGCAATGATGCGTCCCCATCTGTTTCTCACGGGAATCATAATACGCTGGCGGAACATGGCGTATGTGTTGCCGTCCTCACCACGCTTGAACATGCCGAGTTCGTACAGAAGTTCTTCGTTCAAAGCCTTGTTTCTGCAAAAATCCATAAAGGCCTGACCGTCCTTCGGTGCATAGCCTATTCCGGCAAAGGCACAGAACTCCTCATGCCACCGGCCGTATGCGTAGGCCCTGGCATCAAAGCTCTCTTCCTTGTCTGTTGCTCTTAAATTTTGCAGGAAGAAGGTCTGGACTGTATCGAGAACTGCCAGAAGTGATTCCCGGTGCCTGGCTTCGGCCATCTGTTCCTCACTGCGCTCTTCACTGATGTATTCTACCGGAATATTATGGTTCCTGGCAATAAATTCCACAGCGGCACTGAAGGAAAGGTTTTCCTTTTCCATTATAAACGTAATGGAATCACCGCCACGGTTACAGCTGAAACAGTGGAAGAGATTCTTGCCAGGGGTAACGGCAAAGGAACCGGTCTTCTCTGTATGGAAAGGACAAAGTCCCATCAGGGTTGAACCTTTTCTGGACAGTCTGACATAAGGACTGAGTACGTCTTCTATGGCAAGTTCCCTTACTTTCCGTATGGTTGTTTCGCTTATCATAACGTACTGAGCAGGTTCCAACAATCGATTATTGACTGTCCGGAGTATTTCGGACGGCTGACATTATTAGGATTAAGCGGTTGGATATACCCGTTTTCTCTGTATTTTTTGAGTGTCTTGTTGCTGATACCGAGTTCAGCACAGGTGCGCTTGACTGAATAGACACCGTTTGGATCGCACGCTGGTCTGATTTCTTTCATTATTATAAAATCATTATGAATGTGCGATACAAATACCAGTCCGGCTTTATTGTTAAGTGGCAAAACTATAAGCTGGTGAACAAAGGTTACTGATGCACATTCCTGTACCTACTATAATTGCTTTCTTTATATTTCATAGAGTATCACGGCTAAAGTAAACATATATAGTTTACCATTATTAAAATATTAGCCATAATATGTTTATCATTTATCTTTCTTGACCGGCTTTTCTGTCTGTTTTGGCTGACTTTCATCAAAATAGTCCTGGGTGGTACGCTGCAGGAGCCTGAGGTCTGCCGTGCGGTATTCCACCTTACCCGGTCTTTTATAGGAAACCACCTTTCCCTGACGTTTCCACCTTTCTACATTCCTGCGACCAAAAAGTTCGTAAGCCTTCCTCTAGCTAATGAATTCAGGATCATCCTTGTCGGCTTTCAGTTGCCTGACAATTCTGGAGGAGAGGTCATTCAGAAATGTTTCGTATGGTATAAGATGGTCTAGAAACTGTAATATCTTCATATAAACCTGATTTGGTTTTCTATACTGTTCGTTTGACCGTGATGGTTTGGTTTTCCCTGTCAGTCCTGGTCTTGAACTGACGGTTGTAAATGGCACCAAGCTCTGAGGCCTGAGTACGGACGCTTTTCAAACGTGAGATGGGGAATGAGACGGATTCACCTACTTCAAGGGCAACAAGTGCCGGACGGATTTTTTCTAAGTTTTCAGACATAATTGTTGGATATTTAATATTTAATGTTTAACTTTATATTCACCAAATGAATAGGTTACACTACAACGTAACATAAAATGGTTTATATAACCAAATATTTGTTTGATGATTTATTGTTTAAGATGTATTTATTGAAGGAATCGCATGGATAATGACATAAAACACGTGCATGTAGGTCAGGCTATAGACAAAAGACGCAACGAGCTTGGATTGAGCAAATCTGAGCTTGGACGTAAAATAGGTGTACCGCAGCAGCACGTAAACCGCATACTGGAAAGGGAGACAATGGAAACGAGCAGGCTTATTAAAGTCAGCGAAGCATTGGACTTCAATTTCTTTTCCCTTTTCTGTCCGAGACAGCATCATATCTCGGCACACCTTGCTGCTGTTGCATTAGACGGAAATGCAAATAATCTGATAGGTGATGCAGAACTGGCTGTGCAGTTATCCAGCGAAAAGAAAGAAACAGAAAACCTGAGGGAAACAATCAAGCTTCTGAAAGAGCAGATAGAAAGTCTGAACTCACAGATTTTACGTCTTGATTCAAACCTGAAGGATAAAGATATAATTATTGAACTATTAAAAGAAAGGAGAAAAGACATGTAATTTTAAAAGAATGGTAATGGCCATTTGCATGTAGTAGAATAAAACTTTACCATTAACGGTGTTCACCATTTATAAAAATAATATAGTAGCCATAGCTTGATTCTTAGAAGAGAAAGTCTTGATACTAACAGATTGTTTTCTAATTGTTTACTCTCTATCTGTAAATAAAAGAAAATCAATGTAGTATTAAAGAGGCACAAGCTGCAGTAGAGGAAAATCTCTAAGAAATCAGCTTCTTTAATTAATATAGGCAAGACAAGCGTTTTCCATTTGTTTTCCCCAAGCATTTAGATAACTGATTGTCAATATAATATTAAAGTGGCACAGGCTGCTGTTGAAGATATGAAGTAAATTGAATATTTTCTGAATATAAAGGTGGGAGGTGCTTGGAATAAGTACCTCCTACTCTATTTTTATGGCATTTTATTTTTTCAATAAAAACATAGTTTATACATTTGCCTGCAAGACAAAATCTATATTCATATGAAAAACAAATGCCTCTTAGTATTACTGTTAGCTTTGGGATATTGCCATGTACAAGCACAAAAAAGTCAAAAGGATCCTTTGTCCGAAGCACTCGTCCGGTTGAATCAAAAAGTGGATTCCGAATTGATTCCCGGAATAAAAAGGTTTCCCCTGATTGGAATTTCCACAGATATAAGTCCGAAACGGACAGCCGTAAACACGGCATATGTACAGTCAGTCATTCTCTCTGGAGGAATTCCTTACATGATACCTGTAACGGATAATGTAGAAATACTGCGTCAAATTGTATCCCAGCTGGACGGAATTGTCTTTACAGGTGGAGAAGACATCCAACCGATGTATTATGGCGACCTTCCTTATGAAAAACTGGAAGAAGTAAGCCCTGCCCGGGATACCTTCGACTTGATGGTGCTGAAAATGGCCGCAGATCGGAATATTCCCATATTAGGAATTTGCAGGGGACTACAATTAATGAATGTAGCTTTCGGTGGAACTTTATATCAAGATCTGCCCACGCAACATCCTTCAAGTGTCAACCATCGCCAAAAAGAATCCGGCACTACCCCCACCCATCCGATATCCATCATAAAGGAAAGCAAGTTGGCAGAAATTACAGGACAAGAAGTGCTGCAAGTCAATACATTCCATCATCAGGCTATCCGGAAATTGGCACCGGGATTCAAAATCACGGCTTGGGCACCCGACAGTATAGCGGAAGCTATAGAAGCTTATCCCATACGACAAATGATAGGTGTACAATTTCATCCGGAAATATTTACAGCTGCCGGAGATACCACCATGCATAAATTATTTAAATTCCTAGTGAACAAGGCTGACACATTCAACCTAGCTAAAAAAATTCACAGCCGCATTCTATCCATTGACACTCATACAGACACTCCTCTTTGGTTTAAAAACGGTTACAGTGTAGGCCTGAGAAAAGACAACATGGTCAGCATCCCCAAAATGGAGGAAGGCAAATTGGACGCACAGTTCCTAGCCGCATTTATATGGCAGGGGAAACGGGATGACGCATCTTCACAAAAAGCCGTAGAAAGCACCACCCGATTAATTCAATCCATTTATGACGAAGTAGAGCAATACAAAGATTTTTGTGGCATCGCCCTTACGGAAGAAGACTTGATACGCCTGAAGCGTGAAGGTAAAAAAGCTTTTTTTATAGGTATCGAGAATGGTTACGCCATAGGCAAAGACCTAAAGAATATAGCAAAATACAAACAGATGGGAGTCAATTATATTACTCTCTGCCATTCTTATGACAATGATATTTGCCATTCGTCCACTCATACGGAAGATGCGACTCAAGGACTGACACAGTTTGGTCGTGAAGTAGTGAAGGAAATGAACCGGTTAGGTATTATGATAGACATATCACATGCCAGTGAAGGTACTTTCTGGGATGTGATAAAATATAGTACACAACCTATCATCGCCTCTCATTCCTCGTCAAAGGCTTTATGCGACCATGACCGTAATCTAACAGACGAACAACTCCGTGCCCTAGCGAAAAATGGCGGAGTGGCACAGTTATGTCTCCTCGATGCCTATATCAATAAAAAAACAAAAGCCGCATCCATTTGTGATGCAGTCGAACATTTAGACCACATGATTAAAGTAGCCGGCATAGACCATGTAGGAATAGGTACAGACTTTGATGGCGGTGGTGGTCTGCAAGGATGTAAAGGAGATAATGACTTAATTAATCTGACCATAAAAATGATTGAAAAAGGATATACAGAAGAAGACTTAAGGAAGATTTGGGGAGGTAATCTCTTGAGAGTAATGAAGCAAGTACAGGAAGCACCACTTCTTTCTTCAAAAAAACGCAGATAATACCCAAACAAGGATAATTAAAAATATATAGAAATATCCTATTATCATTTTTCGGAAATTATCAGGGCTGTCTCACCAATGGACAGCCTCTTTTTGTAACTTACAGTTTAATAGTAAAAGAAATAAGACAGACCTTATTCCCCTCTCCTCACCATAGGAATTTTCCTATTACAAATAGGGAAACTCTCCTTTACAAATAGGAATATTCCGTTTATTGTATCATTCCCTCCACTTATCTTTGTGACATAAGAAAAACAAATTTTAAAATTAACGGATATGAGAACAAAAATACTGAAATACTTCGGAATGGTAGTTGTACTGATAATAATGGTTAACCTAACCTCCTGTGAAGTATCCATAGAAAGTTGGTACGATGATGATGATTACAGCGAAATATATTACAGAACCACTCGGGAACTATGCAGCCGGACCTGGCAGGAAACTTGGGTACAAGACGGTGAATACTACACACAACGACTAGACTTTTACGAAAATAGAACAGGCACAGACATCATACGAATAGAACATCGGAACGGCTATGTAACCGAAGACAGGTACAATTTTGAATGGAGATGGGATAACAGCGCACAGACATGCATCCGTATGGTTTACGGTCCTAGTGACATTTCATATTTTGAAAATGTATGGTTGGCCGGAAACTTCTTAAAAGGCACATTGGATGGTGTCAATGTAAATTTCACAGGAATCAGGTAAAAAGAAAAAAAGCGGGATGATACCCAACACATATCATCCCGCTCTCCTTTTTCCCAATACACTACTCACTCTTAATGCTATTTACCGGATTCTCATTAGCGATATGCCATGCCTTAAGCACCACACAAGCCACAATAATAATCGCTACAATTAAAGCCGTAGCCAAAAAGAGTAACGGATTAAGATCAACCTGTTCCGCAAACTGTTCCAACCATGCTTTCCCAATAAAATAAGCTATAACAATTCCGAGTAAAATAGAAGGAATAGAAACATATAGAATATCACATACCAGCAGACGGAGAATGTTTGATGCTTCCGCACCATTCACTTTACGAATAGCTATCTCCTTACTGCGACGTTGCGTTTCATCGTTTACATAACCTATCAGCCCCATAATCACTATAAGCAGGATAAAACCGGAAGTGATAAGGACAGAATTGCGGAAACGATATACATCTTTATAGATTTCGGACAGCATATCATCCACTGTATGGAATGTTAAAGCCACTTGTGGAAAAGTTTTGTCCATGAATTCATTCAGGCGCTTCAAATTTTCATCGTAGGGTTCTTTCAACCGTACATTGAAGGTATGATTAAACGCATTACCACCTATCAGCACAATGGGTTGCTGCGCCTGATAGAAACTTTGATTGCGCACATCACGGAACACACCTACTATAGTTCCTTCCTTAATCTCATCAAAAGGTTTTCCTACGGCTCCATCCGTCCATTTCTTAAGCCGGACTATCTCTTCATTCACCAGCAGATCTTTGGCATGGGTCATCGGCTTTCCTTCTATAATCGTAAT
This sequence comes from Phocaeicola sp. RTP21359st1_B8_RTP21360_211022, assembly GCF_040911965.1. Lineage (NCBI taxonomy): Bacteria > Pseudomonadati > Bacteroidota > Bacteroidia > Bacteroidales > Bacteroidaceae > Phocaeicola > Phocaeicola sp. RTP21359st1_B8_RTP21360_211022. Next base: position 11,880 of record NZ_JBDFXP010000057.1, on the reverse strand, counting down.
GCCTACCACATCCGGATAATTAAAATCCACATAGTTCATATTAAGAACACCTATACGCTTGCCGTCACTGCCCATCAATCCTTTTGTCCAATATTGGCCCAATACACTATGGCTGGCTGTAGCCACGCTCTCTACCATAGGCTGACGCCGGATCTCATCGCGCATATGAGGAACAATTTCAATGTCCAGCCAACTTTCGGCTTCTACCAGTCCGGCAGTATTGATCCCCATATCCCTGTTCATCAAATGACTATACTGCATTAACGTAACCAGTAATAATCCCAAGACAAAAGACACACCGGTAAACTGTATAAACAACAGTGACCGTTTCCATCCTTTTTTACCATCAGTATAACGACGGAATACCTGTGTGACAGGAATATGTGAAAAAATACGTCCGGGCAATACACCTGCCAACAAAAATAAAAGTACAACAACCAGCAGCGGTACCCACAAAGTTCCCCATGTAAAGAGTGATGCAAGTCGCACCGACAGCAAATCTTCTATCAAATCCCGCGCATTGAAAATGATAAATGCACAGACCAGAATGGATACCAGAACAATAATGCCCGTTTCCATCATAAACATACTGAAGATATTCCCATTATTGGCACCATTGCACTTATGGACACCGACACTCTTGGCACGACGTCCCAAAGTAGCAATTACAATAAGCATATAGTTCATAATAGCGACAAAGAAGATAGAGAAACCCAAAAAGCCATAGATAACTAGACGCTTTGTTGTTTCTGAAGAAGTCTGATGCTTTGTTGCCAATGGAATGACACTGAGTTCCAGTTTCCAACCGTTATGTTCAGTCGGCATGTATTTCTCCACCATCCGCTGGATGTTATCGTTTACCACCTCTATATCCGAAGCTTCTCCGGTCCGGAACACTGCATAAAAAATATCATTTCCTCCCCATCCGGCTCCATCCTTATAACCTCCTTCTTTATGTACACTTACTACAAAGTCTGCCTTAAACATGGTATTCTCCGGAATATCACGATAAACACCACGGACAATCATTTCAGTTTTCCGCTCCAATATTAACACTTTACCTATAGGATCTGCATCACCAAAAAAACGGCGTGCAAAACTCTCGGACACAAACAAAGTATTGGAGTTAATCAAATCGTTAGGATTTCCCTTTAAAACCGGAATGCCAAAGGTTTGGAAAAAACAAGTATCCACCATAAGACACTGTTCGTCATCCGACAACAATTGATTTTCATAATAATAATTACCGTTGGCTGTGTAAGAATTTATACAAGTAGCTTTTTCCACTTCTATTGGCATATTCTCAGCCAAAGCCGCCGCTATCGGAGCAAAAACGGAATAATCATAGATATCCCCATCGTCCCCCATCGACTCACCTGTTTCCAAATTATGGTAATATGCGCGGACTATTCCTAGATTTCCAGCTTCAGGATAACATTTTTCATAACTTAACTCAAATGCAATCTGCGAGAACAACAGGATGCCAACAGTCAGCCCCAATGAAAGCGATATGACTTTCGTCACATTACTTCCACGACCGTGTAATATCGTTTGTATTGCATAATATAATTGCTTCATCGCTATCTATTTAGTTACTCAACTTTAATACTCTTTACCGGATTCTCATTAGCAATACGCCAAGCTCTAACAACGACACACACCACTATCAGAGCGATAATCACCAATGCTGTTCCGACAAAATACAACGCATTCATATCTATCGTTTCGGCAAATTGATCCAACCAAGCCTTTCCTGTAAAGTACGATACTACAATTCCTATCAAGACCGATGGGACAGCAACATATAATATATCACGGGACAGCAACCGAAGAATAGTCGAAGCTTCAGCACCATTCACCTTACGGATAGCTATTTCCTTACTGCGACGTTGTGTTTCATCATTCACGTAACCTATCAACCCCATAACAACAATAAGCAAAATAAAAGTAGAAGTAATCCATACAGAATTACGAAAACGATATACATTGCGATAGATTTCCTTCAGCATGGTATCTATCGGAATAAATTCCAATGCCTTAGTGGAATGCACCTGCTCCATGTATTCGTTCAGCTTTTTCAAACTCTCATCGTATGGCTGTTTTAAACGTACATCAAAAGTGTGACTGGTATTATGACTATAAACCAAAGCCACGGGAAACTGCTTATAAAGAAAAGACGTATTGCGCACATTACGGAATACACCAACAATGGTTCCGGCTTTATCAAAATCATTCAACCGTTTGCCTACTGCCCCATCTGTCCATTTCATCAGCCGCACTACTTCTTCGTTGACCAATACATCTCCCTCATTCTGCATATCTTTCCCTTCAATAATAGTAATCCCCATGGTTTCAGCATAATTCTTATCACAAGGATTATACATCAAGGTTTCTATTCGCTTGCCACTATTATCAATCAGCCCACGAGTCCAATATTCTCCCAGAACACCATGCATAGAACGGGTGGCATTTTCCACCATGGGTTGACGACGAAGATCGTTAACCATATTCTCTGCTTCTTCGGGTGACATCCATGTTTCCGCCTCCACCAATCCTGGAGTACGGATACCCATATCACTATTAATCAGATGATGATACTGCATCAAAGATACTAACAAAATCCCCATCACAAAAGATACCCCCATAAATTGTACAAATAAAAGAGAACGCTTCCACCCCTTTTTCCCATCTGTGTAACGACGAAAAACTTGAGTGACAGGAATGCGTGAAAACAATCTTCCCGGCAGCACTCCGGCTACTATGAACAGTACAAAAACAATGAGCATCGGAACCCATAAAGTTTCCAATGTAAAGAGTGAGGATAACTGCACCGAAAGTAAATCTTCTATCAGATCTTTGGTATTGAAAATAATAAAGAGGGCCACTATAACGGACATCAATACCACAATCCCCGTCTCAAAAAGGAACATACTGAAAATATTGATTGCACTGGCACCACTACACTTATGCACACCTATACTTTTTGCCCTGCGGCTCATGGTAGCAATAGCTACTAATACATAGTTCATGATTGCCACAAAAAATATGGCAAAGCCCAAAAAACCATAAATGTAAAGGCGAGTGCGGGTATTTGAGTCATCCAGATGAATTTCGGGCAATGGCTGTGCATCATAAAAATTTCTCCATTCATCATCAGCAGAATCAGGATAATATTTTTGCATAGCCTTGTATATCTGACGATTGATTTCTTCCCTGTCCACCCCATCGCGCAAACGGAGAATAGTATAATAAATGTCATTACGCCCCCATGTTCCACCCCCTATATAACCACCTCCGGCATAAATGGGAGCTACAAAATCAAAATGATAGGCCGTATTTTCCGGAGTATCCTGATAAACACCACGGACTGTCAGTTCATGCTGTTTATCCAAAGATAATTTTTGTCCCACAGGGTCCTGTCCACCAAAGACATCACGAACAAAAGTTTCAGAAACGAATATGCTCCCTGCCCTTTGCAATTCCTCAGGATTCCCTTTCAATACTTTGATGCCGAAAGTACGGAAATAGCAAGTATCTACATAAGCGTAGTTTACGTCTTTCAGCTTATGACCATCCTTGAATACATTTAATGTCTCAAAATTGAAAATGACTGTAGCATTTTCAATCCATTGTGACAAATCACTGCGGAATGCTTCTGCCATCGGAGCAAACAAGCTATCATCATATCCTTCTCCTTTCTCTCCAGTCTTTACATTCTCTCCTCCTCCACGTACCAACACCAATCGGTCGGCATCAGGGTAACATTTTTCATAATTGAGTTCAAATGCTATTTGTGAAAAAAGCAGAACACCAATAGTCAAGCCTAATGAAAGCGATATGACTTTTGTCACATTGCTTCCACGGCCGTGTAATGTCGATTGTATTGCATAATAGATTTGTTTCATTACAACCACCCTTTCATTATTATTCTTTAATGTTCGCCACTACACTACCGTCAAACAAATGAATGACACGATGAGCAAATCCGGCATCATGCTGAGAGTGAGTTACCATGACAATACTAGTCCCCTCCTTGTTAAGTTCGGTCAATAGATTCATTACTTCAGCACCGTTCTTTGAGTCCAAATTACCGGTAGGCTCATCGGCGAGGATCAATTTAGGGTTAGTAACCACAGCACGGGCAATAGCCACACGCTGTTGTTGACCGCCAGAAAGCTGTTGCGGGAAATGCTTGGCACGATGACTCAAGTTCATTCGCTTTAAAATTTCCAGAACACGCTCCTTACGTTCACTGGCCTTGATTCCAAGATAAGTCAACGGCAATTCCACATTTTCAAAAACATTCAGTTCGTCTATCAGATTAAAGCTTTGAAATACAAAACCTATTACACCTTTACGCAGGCGGGTGCGTTCTTTTTCTTTCAGATTGGCTACTTCATTGCCCAGCAACTTGTAACTGCCTTCAGTAGGATTGTCCAGCAGACCAAGGATATTCAATAAGGTGGATTTTCCACAACCTGATGGTCCCATAATAGCTACAAACTCTCCTTCTTTCACCTCTATGTTTACATGATTCAACGCAATTGTTTCTACTTCTGAAGTACGAAATACCTTACTTAAATTTTCAATCTGTATCATAATAATAAATTTTAATTGTTTGTTCTATTGATCTTTATTCTGATTTAATACTCTTTACTGGATTCTCATTGGCAATGCGCCATGTTTTGGAAATGACACAACTGACAATCAATATCAAGACCACGATAGCTACACATACATAATAAGGAACAAGCGAACCTACAGTCACAGCAAACTGTTCCATCCATAAACCACCTACATACCATGCCCCTAGTGTACCTGCGACTACAGCCGGGAAAGAAATTCAAAGAACATCTTGCACCAACATTTCCAATATCACAAATGACTCAGCTCCATTCACTTTACGAATAGCAATTTCTTTCGAACGTCGCTGTAATTCATCATTAATATAGCCTATCAGTCCCATCAAAGTAATAAACAAAATGGCAATTGCCGCCAATAAAGTCGCATTACGAAATACACGAACGGAATTATAACTATCCGCCATTTTTTGTTCCAAGCTTTCAAAGCCGACTGTTTGATTAGGAAAAGCTTCGGCAGCATCACGCTTCAGTTTCTGAAGATTCTCACCAAAGGGTTCCTTCAGACGGAGATAAACAAGATCAGCCAAATCTTTGGGATGATGATGCAAGACAAACGGTTTCAGCTCTGAGTAGAATCCGCCAATATTAAAATCTTTAATCACACCTACTATTTTGACACGGCCTTCTTCTGTCTGTATACTCTTACCTAAAACATCTTTTCCCCAATGCATTCTCCGTACAAATTCCTCATTCACTGCCACCTCACCGGATTCACGAGGCACACGCCCTTGCTGTATGACCATTCCCATAAAAGCTACATAATTCTCCTGAGTAAAATCATAACGGCTGGAAAAAAGACTCGTTCCTTTCTCATCCGGTATCATCTGCCCGCTATATCCATTAGACGGATAGCTAGTTGCCGAAGTCAATGCTTCCACGTATGGAAGCCCCTCATAAAAGTGACGGGCAGCAAGCCGGGCTTTAGCATCCGGTGCATTATTAACGCCAATCACTACCCGCTCAGGATTATAACCCGGATCTTTATTAATAACATAATGATACTGGAGCATCACTACCCACATCAATCCACATATAAAAGCCACTCCTGCAAATTGGATAAACAATAACGGACGTTTCCATCCTTTCTTACCCTCTGTATAACGCCGGAAAACCTGTGTGACCGGTATCTTTGAAAAAATTCGTCCCGGCAGCACACCACCAATGAGGAATAAGACAGCAGTCACTCCAAAAGGCACCCAAATACGTTCCACCGCAAAAAGAGACTCCAGTTTAGCAGCCGTGGTATCTTCCACAAATTCCCGGAAATTAAACATTAAAAAAACCATCAAAAACAATGAAAGCAAAATAATAATACCGGTTTCCCACATAAACATACCAAAAACAGTACCCGTTCCCGCTCCGCTGCATTTATGAACACCAATACTTTTGGCACGCCGGCTCAATGAAGAAATAGAAATCAACACATAATTCAATGTCGTGATAAACAAAATAGATATACCTAAAATAAGCATAATATTACGCATTCTTTTCACTTCATCATATCCACGGTACGTATCCCGAACAGGTTTTGCCATGACAGTGATTCCCAACTTATCACTTCTGGGAATATGTTGCTGTACTACCATATCAATACGCTTGTTCAATTCATCCAAATCAATATCCTGCTTCAACCGGATATATTCTTTCCAGCTGTCCCCACCGTTCCATGAATAATTTCCTATCCGGCGGCTCCAGATAGAAGGCAAGGAAATGACAGCCTTCGGTCGCATAGTACAATTCTCAGGTAAAGCAGCATACGTTCCTTTGACTGTCAACTCAATTTCCTTATTGAAACTAATTATTTTACCAATCGGGTTCTCACCGCCAAACATTTTATCCGCCAAATCTTTACTCAGGAAAATTACATCTTTTTGCTGCAATTCACGTACCGGATCACCACTCAAGACCTCAATACCCATTGTCTGAAAAAACAATGAATCGGCAGTGACCTTAAAATCATCAAAGCGGACACTCCCGTTATAAATAGGTGCCGAAACCGGCCACGAGCCTGTACTTGCCGCCGATTCCACAATTTCCGGCATTGCATCCAGTATGCCTCCAGCAGCTGCACCGATAATGAACTCACTCGGAGGAAAAGGCTCTCCATTTACTGTCCATATATTCCACAATTGGTATAATTTATCATGATCCTTAAAACAAGTATCAAAACTCTGCTCATACACAACTCTTGAGAAAAGTAGAATACTCATAGTCAGGCCCAAGCCTAACGAAACGACTTTTATAATATTAGCTCCACGTCCATGTATCAAAGCCTGAATGACATAATAAATCTGTTTCATATTTCGTGTTTTTAATTATTATTATTTTAAAAGAGAGAAGTCCCGTTTCACAACGTTACTTCCCATAAAGTGTATAAGAAACTAAAGTTTCTATAATTCGTTCTCTATAATAGAAATGCCAAAACCGTGCCACACAAACAAATAACTGATTAACAACACATTGCAAAATAACAAAAAGAAACAGTCTGTCTAATTATTAGACAATGATGTATGATAATTAGACAGACTATGAAAACAAACAAATAGTTCTACGCTTCAAACTTATTGGAATTTGCCTTATTTTACTATCTTTGCATTATCACCTATATAAAACAAATTATTATGAAACACATTCTTTTGGCAGCCTGTGCGGTTGCCATATTAAGCGGTTGCGGTTCGCAAGGGAAACAGGCAGCCCCTACCGGAAATCCATTCCTTTCAGAGTACACAACTCCCTTCCAGGTTCCTCCTTTCGACCAAATCAAGATGGAACATTACAAACCCGCCTTTTTGCAGGGCATGGAAGAACAACAGAAAGAGATTGACGCTATAGTGAACAACCCCGAACCCGCCACTTTCCAGAATACCATTGCAGCACTGGATCAAAGCGGAGCGTTACTTCGTAAAGTCAGCACCGTATTCTACGGACTGAAAAGCGCCAATACCAATGATGAAATGGACGCACTGAGCCGTGAACTCTCTCCACTACAATCAAAACACAGCGATGACATCGCCTTAAATGAAAAACTTTTTGCACGCATCAAAGCTGTCTATGAAAATCCCGGCGATTTGGACAAAGAGCAAAAGAAGTTGTTGGAAGAAACCTATAAAGATTTTGTACGTGGAGGTGCCAACCTGGATGCCGAAAGTCAAAAAAAACTGCGTGAATTAAATAGTGAGATTTCCATGTTGCAGCTCACCTTCGGCCAAAATATGCAGAAGGAAACCAATGCTTTCCAATTGATCGTGGACAAAGAAGAAGACTTAGCCGGATTACCCCAAAACCTGATTGCCAGTGCTGCCGAAACAGCTAAAGAAGCAGGCATGGAAGGCAAATGGATTTTCACCCTGCATAATCCCAGCGTCATGCCTTTTCTGCAATATGCCGATAACCGAGACCTGCGCGAAAAGATATTCAAAGGATACATTAACAGAGGAAATAACGGAAATGAATACGACAACAAGGAAGTGGTGCGCAAACTGCTCAAGGCCCGTCTGGAAAAAGCCAAGCTGATGGGATATGAAAACTATGCTTCCTTTGCACTGGAAGAACGTATGGCAAAAACACCGGATGCCGTATATAAATTATTAGATCAGATTTGGACACCTACTCTGTCCAAAGCCAAAGAAGAACTGGCAGATATCAATGCCGAAATAAAGAAAGACGGAAAAACCTTCACAGCTGAAGGTTGGGACTGGCGTTATTATGCAGACCGAGCCAAGAAAGCCAAATTCGACTTGGATGAAAATCAGGTACGTCCTTATCTGAAACTGGAAAACGTACGTGACGGTGTGTTCTATGTTGCCAACAAACTGTACGGTATCACTTTCACCCAGCTGGACAATCTTCCCCTCCCTCATCCCGATGCACAGGCATTCGAATGTAAGGACAAAGACGGTTCTCATCTAGGTGTACTCTATATGGACTTCTTTCCGCGTGCCAGCAAGAAAGGTGGCGCATGGTGCGGAAGCTATCGTTCACAGACCTACAAGGACGGCAAGAAAGTGGCTCCTGTAGTAACCGTGGTATGCAACTTTACCAAACCGGCAGCCGGACAACCCGCTTTGCTCAGTGCAGACGAAGCGAATACCTTGTTCCACGAATTCGGACACGCTTTACATAATCTTTTCAAAGATGTACATTATTATGGTGTGGCTAGTGTTCCGCGTGATTTTGTAGAACTGCCGTCACAGATAGATGAGCATTGGGCTTTTGAACCGGAGGTATTGAATGTATATGCCAAACATTATCAGACAGATGAAGTTATTCCTGCCGGACTGGTTGAAAAAATGGACAAGAGTGGCAAATACGGACAAGGCTTCGCTACGGCTGAATATTTAGCTGCTTCCCTGCTGGATATGGATTATCATGTATTAAAAGAAATTCCCGATGATATGGACGTTATGCAGTTCGAAGCAGAAACATTAGGTAAGCGCGGATTGCTGAAACAAATTCCGTCACGCTATCGCACCACTTATTTCAACCACACCATGGGTGGTGGATATACTGCCGGTTACTATAGTTATATTTGGGCAGAAGTGCTGGATTGTGACGCATACGAGGCATACAAGGAAACAGGCGATATCTTTAATCAAGAAGTAGCAGGAAAGTTCCGCAAATATATCCTCACTCCCGGCTGCATTGACGATGCAATGGACATGTATGTCAATTTCCGTGGCAAAGAACCTGGTATTGATCCCTTGTTGAAGAACAGAGGACTAAAATAACCCTCTAACCCTAAATAGAATTCCTCCCCCTGCAAAAGACAAATGATTGTGACTCTTGCAGTGGGAGGATTCTCATTTTGTAGTATGATTGCGGATAGTTCTTTTTATTTTTTGTTCCAAAGCAAGAAATAATCCTCAGAGAAAGCGTACCTTTGTGCCTGTCAAATCAAAAATTAAATTATGAATCAACCTATTGCTATGAACACCACAAGAAAACATGTGGTATGGCTGGATGTCGTTCGTTTGGTAGCCATGTTCACCATAGTTTGCTGCCATAGTGCAGACCCGTTCAACTTTTACCCCGGCGAACCGCCAGCCAACATTGATGAAATCAAATTCTGGGGAGCCGCCTACGGAGCCTTTCTCCGTCCGTGTGTCCCACTGTTTGTCATGATTACAGGAGCATTGCTGCTCCCCGTACGTGGCGAAATATCCGCTTTCTACAAAAAAAGAATCAGCCGTGTATTCTGGCCGTTCCTTATCTGGAGTGTCATTTATAATTTATTTCCCTGGTTTACAGGATTGTTGGGACTTAATCCTGAAATAATCCTTGACTTTTTCCCTTATAGCGGTGAAGAAGCCGCCCGTCAGTCACTCAACGTATCATTGGGTTATATAGCAGAAATGCCTCTCAATTTCTCTTTATTAGACGTACATATGTGGTATATCTATCTGCTTATCGGATTATATCTATACCTTCCTATTTTCTCCGCATGGGTAGAAAAGGCCTCGGAGAAAGCCAAACTATGGTTTCTTGTCGCATGGGGAATAACCAGCTTGTTACCTTATTATTATCAGTTCGTATCCCCATACATTTGGGGAGGCTGTGCGTGGAACTCGTTCAATATGCTCTATTATTTTGCCGGATTCAACGGGTACTTGCTATTGGGACACTATCTGCGCAACCACGACTGGTCATGGAGTAAGATACTGTCAGTCTGTATCCCCATGTTTCTGGCAGGTTACATGGTCACATTCTTCGGTTTCCGCCACATGACCGCATTACCACAATGCACTGATGAAATGTTGGAACTGTTCTTCACCTATAATTCTTTGAATGTGATTATGATGACTATCCCCTTCTTCCTCATAGCCAAGAAAGTAAAAGTACGTTCAGAACTGATCCAGCGTATGCTGGCAAACTTGACCGTATGTGGTTTCGGCATCTATATGATACATTATTTTTTCACAGGTCCAGGTGTAGTCCTGATGCGCAATATCGGTGTTCCCGTGCCTTTACAAATTCCCGCTGCCGCAGTCGTGGCATTTGGCGTATCGTGGCTGCTTGTGGTATTCATTCGTAAAATAAGCGGCAAGAATGCTAAATACATTGTAGGATAATAAAAACAGGACATACAAATATCGTTATATAAGAATAGCCGGAACTACTTTTTCCAAGTGATTCCGGCTATTCTTATAATGCTTCATCCACTAGAAATCAAGTCAGTTATTTGAGATGTAATTTAAAGAATATGCCTCCGATAAAATATTTACCGTCATTCAGTTCAGCAATAAGATTGATATGGTCTTTCCATATTGAATAAGTTCCACCCACATTCACAGTATAAGTTGCTGTATGCAGATCTTCCGCATGTCCGGGACACACTTCCGCCATCAGATTAAATCCATTCAGAGCTTTCTGCCAGAAACCTTCGCCCTTTATGCCAAAGTAAAAGTTTATCCCTGCAGCAGGACGACTATAATGCACATCACTCATAGCTTTACCGATAACCCAAGCTACATGAACCCCCACTGTACCTATTCCACTAAATTCAACATGTTTCGTTGCCGCCAGATAATAACGTGTCAAGTAATTGTGGTTTCCGCTACCACCGCCCCCCCAATCTATGTCTCCACCTCCATTTGAAGAATGGCTTCCCGGATCATTCGCACCAATCACTACCTGAGGCGTCCAAGCCTTCCACCAGCCTTCTTTCCATGCCCTCAACCGGAAATGAAACGATCTGTCCTGATTGGTAAACCTGCCCCAAGTTTGCTGAGGCCAATAAGAAGAACCATGTATCCCCTTTACCAACGTACAAGTATATGCTACTTCCAGCCAAGGAAACAAAGTACAATTTATATAATAGTTATAGGTATAGGAATGATATTCACTTCTCACCCAATATCGGGAAAGTATATTTACATCAAGCATATTTCCTCCCAGCATAACGGTTTTATCTTTCTGCATAACGGCAGTAGGTGCATGAAGTAGTCCTGTAGTACCATAAAAAGCCTGCCCTTTGATAACATTCATTCCTCCAAAGAGTCCCCCCAGAAATATTAGAGTTCTTAATTTCACTATTCTATGAATTTTAATTTATATTTGCAGCATGAAAACAGATGTATTAAAAATACTCGGAAAAATTATTCCTACTGCTATCTTCGTCCTGTTGTTGCCATTCTCCATTATTTACATGGCAATAAGCAAAGGTAAGCACTCAATTTAGGGCATCCCCCTTCGAAAGGGCACTTTTCAGTGCCCTAAACCGAGTTTTGTTAATTAATTA